>CAZIZJ010000007.1:0-19945 GCA_964543675.1 uncultured Acholeplasma sp.
CCAATATTTTAGGGATGCGCCTTGTCAAAAAATCAGTCAATCAAGATGATATTAATACCTATCATTTGTTTTTTGCAGACGATAGAGGAAATCCTGGTACCGATATGACATTTTTTGACTTCAAAGGCATTACTAAGGCATTTCATGGAACAAATGAAATTTCAAGAACTTCATTTAGAGTGCCAAGTGATGAAGCCATATCATATTGGTTGAAACGATTTAAAAAGTACGAAATCAAACATACTGAGGCAAGAGAAATATTCGGTAAAAAGATCATCTATTTCTATGATTTTGATGACCAGCAATATGCCCTTTTTTCAGATGAAAAGAACGTTGGTGTAAAACCTGGGGAACCATGGCATAAAGGACCAGTACCTGATAAATATGCAATTTATGGACTAGGACCAATCTTCCTTAACGTCAACCGTTTAGAGAGTATACGCAATCTTTTAACAGGAGTCTTTGGCTTCAAGAAAAGTGATCAGCAAGGTTCGCTTCATCTATTTGAGGTTGGCGAGGGCGGCAATGGTGCATCAGTCATTGTTGAAGAAAACTTATTATTACCTCCAAGTAAACAAGGATTTGGTGGGGTACACCATGTTGCCTTTAGAGTAAAAAACAAAAAAGTATTAAATGACTGGATCAATCATTTAGATAATATGGGTGCATCCAACTCCGGTTATGTGGATAGATACTATTTTGAATCGGTCTATACGAGACTTTATCCAGGCATTTTATTTGAACTGGCTACCGATGAACCAGGGTTTATTGACAGTGATGAAAGCTATGAAACACTCGGAGAAACCTTAGCGTTACCACCACTTTATAAAGATAAAAGAGCGTATGTTGAAAGTGTGGTAAAACTATTTGATACCAAAAGAAGTGATAAAATATTCAAGAAAGAATATTTATGAGGTAACGCTATGGGAAAAACAATCACTGATCAATTGAAGAAAACATCAGATTTAATTGTCGTGCATACATTTGATGCAGCAATCGAAAAAGTTTGGTTAGTTTGGACCGAAGACAAATTTGTAGCACGTTGGTGGTACATTGATGGTTTTTCAAACATTTTAGCCAAAATGGATGTACGAAAAAAAGGTAAATCACATGTTGGCATGCGTGCTTCAAAAGAATTTGGTGGAAGGGATTATTATAATGTCTTTCAATATAAGGAGATTGTTCCAAAAAAACTAATTCAGTATATCAGCAACTTTGCAGACAAGGACGGTAATGTAATTTCTCCGAAAGAAGCAGGTCTGCCAATTGAAACACCAATGAATAAACAACAGCAAGTCGTATTTGAAGATTTAGGCGATGGCAAAACAAAGGTAACCATTACCGAATATGGATGGCATCCAGATGGTATCATGATTGAAAGGTCGCGCCGTGGACTGGAACAAACACTATCAAACATTGATAAAGTGTTAAAGGCATTGTAAAACTAATTGAAAAAAATATGTATAGGGGGTTCCTATGGAAAACACAAATGATTTAAAAACAATGACTATTCTTTTTAGAACAGTTCAATCGGTTGAGGCACTGGCAAAAAAAGACATTTTGAACTATGGTGTCAACATGACAGAGTTTGCAGCACTAGAGGTTTTGCATCATAAAGGCAGAATGCCAGTTCAAAGCATGTGTCAAAAGGTGTTAATTGCCAATTCATCAATGACCTACGTCCTTGATAAGCTAGAAGAAAAGAAATATATCAAAAGAATCCAAGATCAAAACGATAAAAGAACTTTTTATGTAGAGTTAACTACTAAAGGTAAGACGTTGGCTGATGATATTTTTCCTAAGCATTATCAAGCGATGCAAAAGATATTTGATATTTTAAGTGATGATGAAAAGAAAACCTTAAATGAGTTATTAAAAAAACTTGGCTATCATGCTGTTGATTTAGGTGATATGTAATGATTCATCTCTTTAAAAAAGGAAAGACTGAAGAAACTATGCTTTTGTTGCATGGTACCGGTGGTGATGAACACGATTTGATACCACTCATCAAGTTCATTGATGAAGATGCCAGTGTTTTAAGTGCCAGAGGCAATATTTCTGAAAATGGCATGAACCGATTTTTTAGACGGCACAGTATTGGCAGTTATGATGTTCCCAGTTTGATTTTGGAGACAAATAACTTAAATGACTTTATAAAAGAATCAGCAGATACGTATGGATTCAATAAAGACAAGGTGATTGCCTTAGGATTCTCAAATGGGGCAAACATTGCAGAATCGCTCATCCAATTACACGAGAAATCACTTTTTGCAGCCATTTTATTTAATCCAGTATATCTTCAACCTAGTTTAGGATTTAAGAATTTAAATGGTTTGCCAGTCTTTATTGCAGCATCAACGACTGATCCGTTTACCACAAAAGATGAGATGTTAAAACTAGAACATGATTTAAATGCTGCAGGTGCCAAGGTGTTCGTCTACTGGCATGATGCTGGTCATAGACTAACAAATGAGGCACTTGGGTCAGCAAAAGCGTGGTATTTTAATTTAAGAGCGTCTTAAAGACGCTTTTTGTTTTATAATAGAGATAGGTGAAAAAACTGGGGGTTAACATGAAAATATATTTACCATTTAATAGATTTATGATGTATTCACTTTTTAGTTTACCAATTGTCATTGGACCAGTAATGTTTGTTGCAGTAACAAAAAACATGGAACCGATTATGCTAGCAATTGTTTTTTTGGTTGCACTATTTAATATCGTATGGATTACGGTAATCCTTCAATATACTAGGAAAGACGGCATCATTTTGGATGAGAATCATTTACAGTATGGTACAAAAGAAGCGCAAGTCAAATTCTTAAAGGTTATCTCAAACAAGTATGAGAGAAACAAGATTCATTTGAATGAATTAACAGCTGCATCTTTTAATAAAGAGACAACCTCAATTGTCATTTCAACCGAGTTCAAAAAAATCCATTTAAATGTTAAAGGTTTTCCTATTGGACACATCAATGAATTACTTCAGAAAATAAATCAAAGGATAGAAAGCAATCATGGTTAAGGAAGTATCAGCAGGAGCAATCGTTTATACCGAAAATGATGGTAAATACTTATATTTACTGACACAAAATAAAAATGGCAATCATTTTTCTTTTCCCAAAGGTCATATTGAAAAAGATGAATCGGTGATTGAAACTGCCAAAAGAGAAGTTTATGAAGAAACCGGCATTATGTTTGAACTGATCTCTGAAAAGATGCAAGTCAATACCTATTTAATGCCAAATGGTATCTATAAGGATGTTTACTATTTCTTAGGTAAAGCAAGCAACACCAAGATTACCAAACAAGAAAGTGAAGTACTGGTTGCTGGGTGGTACACCAAGGAACAGGTGTTTAAGTATTTAACTTACGACAGCGATAAAATGATTTTCATTAAACTTGCAGGGAAATTAGAAAAATGATTAATGTCTATATTATAGGGGATTCAACGGCTGCACCTAAGTTAAGCGAGAAAAGACCTGAAACTGGATGGGGAGAAAAGATTCACTTGTTTTTTGACGATAAAGTGAAGTTTCATAATCATGCCGTCAACGGCAGATCAACCAAATCTTTCATTGATGAAAAAAGATTTGATGATGTCTTAAAGGTGATTAAGGAAAATGACTTTTTAATCATGCAGTTCGGTCATAATGACCAAAAGAAAGAAGACCCAAATAAATACACCTATCCTTTTACAACCTATCAAGAAAATCTAAAGGAGATGATTGATAAGGTAAAAGAAAAAGGTGCTGTACCGATTGTCTTTTCTTCAATTTCCAGAAGAAACTTTAGAGGTAGGCACCAAGTTGATAAATATGCAGTTTCGCTTTATCCTTATGCTGCCAAGGCATTGGCTAAAAGAGAAAAGGTCATTTTCTTAGATATCTTCAAGAAAACAAAGAAACTTTATGAGTATTTGAACTGGGATTTATCAAGAGGCATGTTCTTACAATTAGGACTGGGTCAGCATCCTAATTACCCAGAAGGCATTTATGACAATACCCATCTTAATGATTTAGGAGCAACTGTTGTTGCCTCCTTGATTGCTGAGGAACTACTTTTTACCAAACATGAACATAATTTAAAACCACATATTCTAAATGATAAATTCATTAGATATGTCGATATAAAGCGAGTGTTAAATGATTAAAGACTATAACGACAATAACTTTTATGTTTCGCATAAGTCATCTGATTATGAAAAACTGAAGGTTACCGAACAACTCAATAAAAAACAAGCATATGTAGAAGAGCTTTTTGGCAAAAAAGCATCTTTAATCATACCGAATCCTCAGCCTAAGGGATATCGCCATAAAGCCGTTTTATCAGCAACCAACATCAGACTTGGTAAAGGATTTCAAATAAGACTTGGACTGTTTGAAGAAGGCAGCAAAAACATTAAACCAAAACTTGGTCATTTTTTGCATCAGCCAGATATTGATAAACTATTTGAAACAATTGAGAAACTATTAATCAAGTTTAAATTCAAGGCATATCATGAACGATCAAATGACGGCATCATCAAACATGTCATGATTAGAAAATCATTTACCGAGCATAGTTTCATGGTGGTCTTTGTTACCCAAGGCAATCTTTTTCCCAATCATAGAGATTTAGTGAAAGAATTGATCTTTTTACATCCTGAAATTAAAACGATTGTTCAAAATATCCATCGTAAGAACACGAAATTTGTCTTAATGGAAGAAGAAAAGATTTTATATGGTGTAGGTTACATCGTTGATAAAATAGGTGATCTATACTTTAATATTTCATCTAGAGCGTTTTATCAAGTGAATCCTGCACAGATGATCAATTTGTATAATGAAGCATTAAGATTAGCAGATATTAAAAAACATGAAGTGGTTTTGGATTGTTACTCAGGCATTGGAACAATAACTCTTTTGGCAGCCAAATACGCAAGACACGTTTATGGACTAGAGATTAATGATGCAGCTGTGAAGGATGCTATCAACAATAAGAAAGTAAACAGCATTGATAATGTCACCTTTGTACAAGGTGATGTTGAAAAACTGATAGAAGAATTCAGTGAACATGTTGATTGTTTGATTATGGATCCCACCAGAGATGGTGCATCTTTAAAGTTCATTCAATCCGTACTAAAGATTATGCCAAATAAAATTGTCTACATTTCTTGTGAGCCTAAAACGCAAATAAGAGATATCAAACAAATTGGCAGATTTTATAAGACAGTAACGATTCAGCCAGTTGATATGTTTACATATACAGCACATGTGGAGAATATTGTATTACTTGAACTAAAATAATCTATTCAACGCTAGTGGAAAAACAAAAATACAGTGAAGAGATTAAAAGACATGGAATTAAGAGAATATGAGTGATTGGTTGCATTACATAAGTATTCCACTGGTTATACTAACAGTAGCGATATTTTTGAAAAATGAAAAAGTAAATACACAATCTAATGTGATTAAACAACCTAAAATGTATTTCAATGTGGGAATTTTTATTGCAATTATAGGATCTTTGCTTGCCTTACTGGTGGGATTGTTTCCATCTTATGGAAATGAAACTGAGACATCGGTTGGGATACTGATTTTATTAGGATGTGCA
This sequence comes from uncultured Acholeplasma sp., assembly GCA_964543675.1. Classification (GTDB taxonomy): domain Bacteria; phylum Bacillota_I; class Bacilli_A; order Acholeplasmatales; family Acholeplasmataceae; genus Acholeplasma. The sequence continues at coordinate 5,596 of CAZIZJ010000007.1, forward strand.
ATTTTTGGTATAGTTTTGATTTGCTGGCACCTTAAATGGAAAATAGAATTCAATGAAGTCAATTTAGTTTTTATAACTGGATTTAGAAAACAAAGAATGTATCAAATCAAAGATTTAGCCTATGACAGTCATAATACTAAAAGTGATGTATACATAGGCAATCAGTTGGTTTTTTCAGTAAACGTTATGATGGAAAACTACGGTTTAATTTCTAAGACAATAAAACTTATAGCATATAATAGCAATTCTACAGGTACAATCAAAGGAAATTCGAATGCTAGAAACTTTGGATTTACATTTTCAATTTTAGGCTTGATATTTTCATTATTATTTATAATAACATTACATTTTAGTGAAAGTAACACAGATATTGTGATTAGTTATATCTTGTTAGTAATAGGACTAATTATGCTCGCTTTTGGTGTATTACTTATGTTGTTTCGTTATGTTTGGAAGATAGTAGTAAATGAAGAGAAAGTTGAAATAATAAGTTTCTTTGGTTTCAAAAGAACATATCATAAAAAAGATTTAAAATATCAAGTTACTAACCATGGTAACAAAGTTTTCTTAAATGATAATCAAATCGTTTATTTTAACGAGAATTTTACAGAACAACCAAAACTAGTTTATTCATTAATCAGAAAGAAGTAATGTACATTTAATCAATTTAATAACGCAAGTGTATGATGTCTCAAATAGGAAAAACGTATACTTGCATGGATATCAAATAGACGAAAAAGAAAAGATTTGAGTAAATTAAGGATTGAACATGGAGATATCATTGTATCAACTATATCGAATTATGCTTGAAAATATGGGACATCAAAAATGGTGGCCTGCTGAAAGTGAAAATGAGATTATTGTAGGAGCAATCCTTGTTCAAAATACCAACTGGAACAATGTTGTGAAATCACTTAGTAATCTTAAGAAATTAACCGATTTTAAAACCGATAGAATAATGTCTTTAGATGAAAGTTCATTGATAGATGCAATTAGGCAAAGTGGTTTTTATCACCAAAAAAGCAAAACAATAAAAGTAGTTTTCAACTGGTTAATATCATATAGTGATGATCATGAACTTATTAAAAAAAGCATCATCACCATAAGAAATCAATTGTTATCAATAAAAGGAATTGGTCATGAAACTGCAGATGCAATTAGACTTTATGTATTTGATGAAAAAACATTTATTTCTGATCGATACGCCCAAAAATTGTTCTCATACTTAGGTTTGCTAGATATCAATAGCTACAACAAATTAAACAGATATATTCAGTTAAATGAAGAATTTTCACTGGAAGATGCTAAAGAGTTTCATGGTTTAATCGTTGAATTTGGGAAAGTTTATTTAAAGAACAAGGAATTATTCGATACTAGTTTTTTAGTTGGTTACAAAATTACAATATAATAATTATGACTATGTGTTAGTGATTCAAATGTATATAATAATTTATTCAAGAAAAAAGATTAAGAGGTCATATGAAAAAGGTAACAATTATTAACTTAACCATTTATATCATCTTAATTCTTGTCATGTTTTTACTACCTTTTTTTAGTTTTGATGGTTATTCAATTCTAGCACATACAACCAGTCATCTAGGTGCACAACTATCTCCTCATAATTGGATGATGAACCTAGTATTCATTATTATTGGAATAACTGTGATTATTGAGACGATTTATTTTTCAAAGCAAATCACTTTGATAACTATTCCACTTGTTTTATTTGGTGTCGGTTTAATCGGTGTTGCAGTATTCTTGCATGCGCCTTTAGTAGAAAGTCAATCATATAATGGGTTTGCAGACATAATGCATTCAGTAGCAGCAAATACCGTAGGTACTGCTTTTACAGTTTATGCAATCTCGATGATCTTCATTTTTGAGAAGAAAAGGCATAAGACATATGCTTTAATTCTATCTGTTTTAGTCATTGTGTTGCCGTTGCTGATGACTTTTATACCACCATTAATGGGACTATTTCAAAGAATAATGTTTATGATTTCCTTTGGCTGGTTAGTTTGCATGGCTCATATGAATCAGATGAATTGACGTATAATACGCAAATGCAATCAATTTCAAACATAGTCGAAATTAAGTTCGAAAAACGGTTTAATTTAGATTATAATCGAAATAGATGTGGTGGAGATGCTACAAAGAGAAATATATTTTAAGTAACCTGGCTTTTTTTCAACCGATAAATAGAAACGAGGTTTCAAAAATGTTTGGTAAAAAGAAAAAAATAAAGAAATATTTAGAGAAAAAGCATGAATCATCCTATACTCCGTTTGATTATGTTTTAAGGGATTATCTTTCAAAAGAATTAAAAGGAAAATTAAAAGAGCTAGGATTAAGTAAAATTGAGATTCACGTTGATTGGTTTGAAAAATATGAATGTGTAGGAATTCAAGCTATTGATGAGTTATATGTCAGCATTCATATATATCCAGATGAACTTGGCATAGCATGTGATATTGATGAAGCAGATGAAGAGATTCCAATTAGCTATGACAATGCTCAAGGCGATGATTGGATTTACAATCAAATACAGGAATTTGTAAGAAATGCGAAGAAAGAACTTTCTTAAAGCATAGTTAAAAGGAGATTGAAATGACTTTAAACGACATTGCACCTGATTTACAAGAAATCTATTTTGAGTGTTTAAACAATCATTTGGATGTATCTATTGTAATGCTAGAAAAAGATGGGTATATTTTACCAATGCTTCGGACAATCAGTTTAAAACCAGAAAGTAATCTATTGGTTGGTCTGCATCCAAAGGAAGGTAAAAGTGATGTCGATAAAGCGTTACTTGTAGCGATACAAGTATTAAAGGATACAGAATTTGAAAATGCCATTTTTTCTTATAGTACAAAGATTAAATTGGATAATGATACGTATTCAAACATTGTTACCTACCAGAAGAAAAGATTGTTTATCAACAGGATTGATGATGGATATCAAGTAACAAAAGAATTGATTTTGAAATAGGAACTAGTGGTTCCTTTTTTAATGGCTGGCAGATTTGTTATACAATATAATCATAATGATAAAAGTAGAGGTGGTATCAATGATTGGTGCATTTTCAATTAGTTTAAATGTAGCGGACATAAAAAAGTCATATGATTTTTATGTCAAACTAGGATTTAGTCAATTAGGTGGCAACATTGAACAAAACTGGGTCATCTTGAAACAAGGCGATGCTGTCATTGGTTTATTTCAAGGAATGTTTGAAAAAAACATACTGACCTTTAATCCTGGATGGGATCAATCAGCAAATGAAATTGATCCGTTTGATGATGTCAGAACCATTCAACAAAAGTTGTTGGATCAAGGCATTGCATTAATCAAAAAAGCAGACAGTACAACATCTGGTCCTGAATACATTGAGTTAATTGATCCAGATGGTAATCCAATACTGATTGATCAACATCGCTAGTAGTTAATTAAACAGTTATATTAGACTGAAATAGCCTCATCAAAGCATTGATTTAAGTTCATTTATAGAATTCCCGTATGAATCATTTATGCTATGTTACAATATGATTGGATTAAGAAAATTAAGCATTAAATGAGGGAATAATAATGTCTAAAAAACTATCAACCGGAGAACGAGCTAAAAGAGCAATTTTAATTCAAACGATTATTGGTTGTTTTTTTATTTTTTTTGGGGCAATCACTTGTTTTAGTTTCGGCAGTCTGATGCTAAAAAATGGAGATGAAAATGCGCAGTACGTATTTATGGCTGGTATTGCTTTTTTAATCTTTATCCCAGTTGTAGCTTTTTTAACATATAGACAATTTTTCAAAGAATGATCAAAGAAAAGAGGTCAATAATGATTAAGAAACTTTTCATACTGTTAGTGACATTAATGATGTGCTCAGGACTTATCGCTTGTGCAAACAGTGCATATCGACAAGGTGATTTTGGTGGAACGTTTGTATATGCAAGTGCTTCAATCGAACCGGTACTTATTACTAAACAAAACGAATTAATCTATATATTTAGTGAATACGATATTGTATGGGATAACGGTCTTGCCATATGGCAACGATATGATAACAAGTTTTTTGAGAAGAATGCATTGATACTTTACTTTTTTGGCGTTTCTGGAGATGAAGAACCTGATATAACAATTGATAAGATAGAAATTGATGATGACCTTATCCAAGTATCACTTATCCAGCATGGTTTAACTGAAGGGCTCATGTATTTCCAAAAAAACATGGTTATAGAAATAAACAAAAATATCATCGGTCAGTCAACCAATGTTAAAGTTGATCTCAAAATCAAATGAAATAAACTTCTATTGATAAACAAATACTAGGGAGAAAAAAGATGAACGACAAGCATTGCCCATATTGTGGGAAAGAGATGATTGAGGGATATGTTAATGGTCCGGCCGAGAATTTCCAGTTTTTTCCAATGACTATCAAACCAGCATTTTGGCGCACAAGGTGGAGTCTGACAGAGGGTGCGATTTTAATTAAAGAGTTTAAGTTTTTTACAAAAGAAGCACTTCGCAGAAATCTTTATCGACATGATGCTTTAATGTGCAGTGACTGCAACAAGATAATACTGGAAATTAGCAAATAGAAACCCAATATAACGATGTAAATTCAAAGTCTTATTACAGATAACACGATTTTATTTTGAGCACAAATACTAGTGATTTGTGCTTTATTTTTGGCGCACTCAGTTTGACAATGATATAGCAATATGATAAATTAAGTTAAGCATTACAGCAGGTAGTATAGAAATATTAACAGGGGGACTTTCATAACAATTTTTGATGAAAGGAGGATAAAGTAAATGCGCACAATAAGAAAAGTATTAAGTGTCGTTAATATCTTGTTGGCAGTATTTGTTGGCTATATCATCACACTCTACTTTACAACAGGATCACCTGATGGAGAGAGTTGGATTAGCGTAATTTTGTTGTTTTTCGGAATATTTGGTTTCATTTTAGCATTGATATTCCTAATACCGTTAGCAATTTTCCTCAATAAATTAGGCTTTATTGATTCGAAATTTTATGTAATTACTTACGGATTATTTGTATTGAGTCTTGCTGTTTCACTTTTCATTGGTTTCTACAATTCATTCTGATAAGGATGATTTCATTTATTGCTGAAGACTGAGAGATTTCTTAGTCTTTTTCATATTTTCTAATAAAAGGTATAATAAGAATGATATATGAATGCACATAGTACATAATAGATGCATGAATATAAGCAAAGAAGGATAGAATGAATATATACGATTATCAAAAACCAGTAGGAAAGATAGAAGACGATATAGATTTAAGAAATGAGTTTATCACAATTTATGACTTAAAAAGTCATCAAGAGGTTGCATCTTTTCTATGGCTTATGCTAAACATTTGATTGAATTGACTGGTTTTAATGATTTTGAAGAAGTTTGGTCATCTTTCGAATCCATTCAAAGATGGATTAATAAAAAAGTTAATTATCATGAAGCAAGAAACATTGGAATTGCAATATCTAGGTTAGCCAAAAACGAAACAGATATAATAAAAGTAAAGTTTTTAAGAACGATGGCGCAAATCGCTGGTGTACCACATGTGAAGTATCATGGGTTATGGGCAATGGATTTTGCGGTTACATTGATTAACAGAATGTTTCCTAGTGATATGTCAAAAGTTCGGGAAGAACGTTTAAAACAGATTGAACTGTTAAGAACAATTAAATAATTTAAAAAAAGTAAAAAGCGAACAATTTAACTACTATAGTATGGAGGTTAAATTGTTTTTGTTTGTAAAGTGCAAAAATTGCACTATTTAAAATGAATAAAGTGCAACATATAATATAATGATTGTGGATGGTGATAAACTATGACAATCAAAGGACTTAGAATTTCGTTGGGTTTAACTCAAATAGAGGCGTCAAGAATAGTTGGTGTTCCTCTAAGAACATATAAAAACTATGAAAATGATTCAAAAAAAATTAATTCAATCAAATACGGCTACATCGTTAGCAAATTACAGGATTACGGAAAAGTGGACGAGGAACACGGTCTTTTAACAATAGAAAAAATAACAGAAATAGTTGATGGTGTATTTAGTGAATATGAAGTGGATTACTGTTATTTATTTGGATCATATGCAAAACATACTGCAAATGAAAAAAGTGATGTCGATTTACTGGTTTCAACAAATGTGTCAGGATTAAAGTTTTTTGGACTTGTAGAAAAACTGAGAACTAATCTAAAAAAGAGGGTTGATCTATTAAGTGTAAATCAATTAAAAGACAATACATCACTAGTTAATGAAATTCTAAAGTATGGTGTTAAGATTTATTGATAGCAATGAAAATGACCGATAGGCTGTTAAATCTCAAAAAACACACGTAACATGTTAATATAATTATAACTATCGAAAGAAAGGAAGGTATATTCAATCTCAGCCAAATAGATTATTGAATATACGAACGTTTTATGAAAAATCCAGAAGTAGATGCTTTACTAGCAACTTATCCAAAATGGAAAGAAGAGATCCTGTATCTTCGTAAACTGGCATTAGAAACTGGTTTAGAAGAAACTGTCAAGTGGAATTGTCCTACCTATATGTTAGACGGTACCAATGTGTTTATCTTTGGCACTTTTAAAGATTTTTTCACCATCAACTTTTTTAATGGTGTATTAATGAATGATTCTTCCAATATATTAACGACCCATGGTGATAATCAAGCTACATCTAGAGTCATTAAAATGACTTCAGTAGAGCAGATTAAGTCATTAGAATCGATTATCAAAGATTACATGAAAATAGCCATAGATAATGAAAAAGCAGGCTTAAAGCCGGAAAAAAGAAATATTGAGGCGTCTATTGTTTATCCACAAGAGTTATTAGATGTTTTCATTAAACGACCAGAATTTAAAGAAGCTTTTGAAAAGTTAACACCTGGCAGAAGAAGAGGATATTGCATATTCTTTGAAGCAGCCAAACAATCTCAAACCCGTTTGACAAGAATTGAAAAGTATTACGATAAAATCATGGACGGCAAAGGCATGCTTGATTAAGGCAGCTAAATACTCACCTAAAGAAAGAGAGATAACACATTTGAGTAAGCATACACACAATTTTCATGGACATACATATTTATGCGGACACGCAGGCGGAACACCTAAAGATTATGTGATTAAGGCAATCGAGCATAACTATACAGACTTAGGTATATCAGAACATGCACCAATGCCCAATTTACATAGCATCAACACCCGTTTAGATATAGAAAACTATGACCTTTATTTTTCATTATTAAAAGAAGCCAATGATTTGGCAATCAAGCATAACATTAGATTGTATAAAGGTTTTGAGATTGAATACTTTAAAGACCTAGATGTCTATGAAAAATACTCAAAAGATGTCGATTACTTGATTTTAGGACAGCATTACATTGTGAAAAATGGCGAACTAAAAAGTACTTATGGATTAGATTCTTTACAAGACATCATCATTTACCAACAAACAATCATTGAAGCCATGGCAACCGGGTACTTTAATTTAGTCTGTCATCCTGATCTTTGTTTCTATAACATCAAAAACCCAACTGATGCGATGTATGAAGCATTAAGACCTTTGATTAAAGCAGCAAAGCATTTTGACATCCCTTTGGAGTTTAATGCCAATGGCATCAGAAAAGCACTGAGAGACGATAAAACAGAGGATATGGCATATTATAGATATCCAAGAGAAAGATTCTTTCAAATGGTTAAAGAAGAAGGTGCTAAAGTAATCATTTCAAGTGATTGTCATAATCCAGACAATTTACATGACTGGGCAATTGATAAGTCAAATCAGATTGCCAAAGATATGGGTTTGGATTTAGTAACCAAATTAAAAATGAACTATTTTAAGAGACGTTAATAGATTAGATTTATGAGATTGTTCCATGTAAAAATCTTGTCGTGAGGTGTTAAATGAAAAACGATACAGTGATACCAAAAGAAGATCCAAGTATTGTTATAGAAACAAGCCATAGTGAACACACGATGCGCATATTTACCAAAGAAGTATGGACATTTAGAGAAAAGTATGGGCGGACAATACTTGTTCTTATATTTATGGTTGCCTGTATCTTGCTTATATATTTAAATTTAGACGATACGGCTTTTGGTGTATCTATTGCTTTTTTGGTTGTTATAGTATCTGTTACTGCTTTTTTTGCAAGAAGAAAACCAGTAGAAAAGTTTATTAAAAACACAGTTCAATGGCTTAAAGAAGGCAAACAAAGATTTTATTTTTTTGATGACTTTTTAAAAATTACTTTTATCTCACCAGACAGAAAATCAGAAACTATGCTGTATTACCAGGGCATAAAGACTGTGTTTCTATCAGATAGGTTTTTGTATATACCATCTGATAGTGTAAGAAGAGATAGATTTCAATTGGATTTATCAAAAATAGAAATTGGTAATAAGGAAAGTTTAATAAACCTTTTAACAATCAATCAAATTGAAATAAAGCATTTGAAATCAGCTAAAATAAAAGAACGCGTGTTGCCACAAAGAATCGCTCCACAAAAGTTAATCTCAAACAAAAAAATGTATTTTACTTTTCTATCATTGTTTGTTTTAAGTATCATTGGAATCATTATCATGGCTATTCATTTTGATATAATCATTCAAGAATTAGGAAGCATGTATCATAGTCGAACGTCAATGGGTATTATGCACATCCATTTGAGTTGGCTCTTAATTACATTTTTGATGATTGGACTAATTGTTTTCTTGAAAAAAAGAAACTATCAATCAAAACTATTTGTATGGTCGTATATCATCATGCCAATTATTTTGTTGGCAACAACATCGGTAGCACTAGTGACGCCTTTAATGACGGAAAACATGTATAAAAAGGACTATAGTGCTGTAGTCCAAATATTTAGTGAAGCAAACATCACCTTACCAGCGGATGGTTTGATTGTTTCAGTTAGTCCTTTCAATGTATATGATGCTGACGCTTTAGCAATGCTACCTTATGCGGTAGAGCATCGAATTCTATTTACTGATGACACCCAGATTGTAGCATTTAACTTTGAAATTGAGAACAGTAATCTATGGCAAACACAATTAACGCTTGAAATGCAGAGCGTTCTAAATCATGTTGTGAAGATAAAATCAGGTGATTATTATTTATTATATAATGCGACATCGGACGATTATAATGCAATGCCTCAATTAATCGGAATAAATCATTTATACTATTTTATCTATGATATTGACACAAGTACTGTCGTTGTCTATGAGATATATGTTAAAAAGAACTAGTAAAACATAAGGGCGATGATTTTTTGCAAAATAGTTTTGTAATATGAATTATAAGCATGAAGTTATCAAAGGTATTAGTATATTTACGATATTAAAGAATTAAGCGAAAGCAATTACCAAGACTATGTCAAACTGTTTACCAAAGAAGAAAGTTCAAAGAACTGTTTTTGTACATGGTGGATGATACCAGTTAAAACATATCATGAAAATGGACATGCCGGTAACAAACTTGAATTTGAAAAACAGATGAAAGAAAATGAGGCGCCAATGGGATTACTTGCCTATGACAATAATGAAGTCATTGGCTGGTGTGCAATAGGTCCAAGAGACCGATATAAAAGAGCGATTAAAACGCCAACCTATCAAGGAAGAGATCCACTAGAGGATTCAGATGTTTGGCTGGTTTCATGCTTCTATATTGATAAAGCATACAGAAAAAAAGGTGTTACACGTGCGCTTCTTGCTGGTGCAGTGTCATTTGCTGAGAAATATGGTGCATCCGCTATTGAAGGATTTCCATTTAGAAAAGGCGTAAAGAGTTCTGGTGATAAACAGGTTGGCAATGAATCAGTATTTGAAGATTTAGCGTTTAAAATGCATTTGATTGTTTCATCAAACAGATGCATCATGAGAAAAGAAATCAAATGACTTTAATAAAAAAGGAGACGCACGAATGAAGAGAATTCTATTGCTTATTGTTCTAATTTCCTCGTATATTGCATCGATGATTTCACTCTTTATTTTAAGTGCCCATGTTGTTTTTATTTATGCGTTTACAAGAAAGATTTTCCCAGCTGAATTATCCATTCAAATCATATGGTATATAATTCCTATGGTTTTAGTGGGAGTTACTATCACACTTCAGATTATTTACAATAAATATAAGAGGTCATTTTTAGAATGAAACTGTTTGGGTAAAACAGACACAAATAAAAGTATAGAAATTGTTGTTAACTCAATAGTTTCTTTTTTTGTATCTTAAGATGAAAAATGTATATTTTATACATTTGCTGATAATTAAAGTAAACTTAAACTGAAATAATATATTTTGTAAAATAGGTATTTCATGTTAAAAATAATTTAAATATCATGTTTTACCAATAAAAACACTGATACATTTGTATATTATGTGAAGGGGTTAGTCGTGGATCAAATACAAGCCATCATTAAAGAACTAAAAAAACGTGATTATACTTCGTTTGATACTTTTTATCACTTGACAAAAAACCAAGTGTTTTATGCCATTGTTTCGATTATCAAAGATAAGGATCTTGCAGAGGATTTGATGCAAGATACCTATGTCAAGTTCTTAGAAAAGATCGAGCAGTACAAAGATGGCAGCAATCCTTATGCATATTTATCGACAATCGCAAGAAATCTCGCCATCAATCTTTACAATCGAAGGAAGAAAGAAATCCGTTCTGATGAGATCATTGATTCAATCCCTTATGAAGAACCGCCAGACAATCAGGAAGATATCTTCAAAATACTTGATTTACTTGAACAAGATGAACAAGAAATTGTTTCATTGCATGTGATAAACGATTTGAAATTCAGAGAGATTTCAAAGATTATCGAAAAACCATTAGGAACGGTTTTATGGATTTACAATAAGGCTATTAAAAAACTAAAAGCAAAGGTAGGTGACGTACTGTGAATAAAAAAGAACTGATAACTCTTATAAAAACTAAAGCAAGCGAAGTCCAAATCAAGGATTTAACCGTTTCAATTATGAACCGTACGAAACACTTGCCAGAAAAAGAAGTTATAGAGTCTGCAAAACCTAAATTTGGATTCAAATCAATGTATTTGGCGTTGACTGGTTTGTTGGCTACTGTTTTCATTTTGGTTATTATTTACCAAATGTCACCAACGCCACAGCCACTAAATATTGATGCCTTTGATGAATCAATTGCAATGTCTGCAATCTCAACAGCAAGCATGATGGAAGCATCATCAGAAGAAACCGCTACAGACATCAATCATCAAGAACAATTAATACCACCATTATTGCCATCTCTGCGAATTGTTGACGAGGCAGAGTACTTATCAAGATATTTAGGAACCATGGAAAAACTATTGTCAAGTGATGAAGCATTTGGTTTGATCAAAACTGATATCAATGATCATGAGTTTAGTAAAATGATTTCATTTAGAACCAAGGATTTATTGAATGTTGAATCGACTTATCACATAAGATACAACCAAATTACCCAAGATGAAAATAGCTTTGTTTTATTAGGTAATTTAGAGGTCAATACCAATATCTATCAAATGGTCGTCTCAGGTGAAATAGATGTTCACAATAAAATGGTCTTTAGATTGTATCATCATGCGGATTTCTATATAGAAACTCTTTATGAGGAAAGTGAGACCATGACAACCTATATCATTGAAACTTATGAAAATGACGTATTATTAGAAAAAGTAGAGCTAATTGTTGATGATCAAGCTGATGAACGCATAGTAGAAATAAAATTCATTGAAGGAAGTGCTGTTGGATATTACCGTTTTAACCGAATGTTTGAAAACAATAGTTATATCCTTCGTGCGATTTATGCCATTCGTGGTGACAGTGATGAAACCGGGGAATTAATAATCAGTGTTGTATTCAATCAGACATTAGGCTACCAAATGCTTGTTTTACCAGATGAGGGATTACCATTTATGATGAACCGGATACGTTATGCAAGAAACAATCCGAGTCAGGATACACGTTTTTAAATAAAAATGCATTTTCTACCAATAAAAATGAAACCTCGTTTGTATATTAAGTGTAAAACAAAAAAACAAGGAGGATTCAAAATGAAAAAGATCAAATTAGTTTCTAGTCTCATTTTAATGTTTTCATTGATTTTGGTGATTGTCGGATGTAGTATGGAGTCTGCAAACACAGATAGTTATGTGACCATGGATATTAATCCAAGTATCGAGATGATTGTCTCAGCCGAAGAAAAAGTCAGTTACAGTGGTGCACTTAATGGAGATGGCGAAATTCTGCTTTCAAATATCACATTGGTTGACTTAGATTTAGATGCAGCTGTTGATTTAGTGATTAAGACATCAATTGAACTAGGATTCATCAGCACGGCAGCAGAAAACGTTACGGTTGAAGTTACTGCTGTATCAGAGAGTGATGCAAGAAGCAACAGCGTCAGAAGTAGAATCATTGGTTATATCAATGCATCATTTAGAGAACAAGCAGTCATCGGTCGTGGGGAAGAGAAAGAACACGATCCAGAAGTTGAAGATGAAGCAGAAGAACATGGCGTTAGACCAGGATTCTTGTTACTTGCTAAAGCTGCAGTTTATGCCAATGACAGATTAACATTAGAAGTGGCACTTGAAATGGAAGTCAGTGCACTCTTGGAAATCATTAAGCAAAACAAAGAGCTATCACAAAGAGTAGCTTACAATCTGCGTCAATCATATGTATCTGCAAAAAATGAAATGTACGCATCATTTAGAGTAGCATTAGCTGAACTAGAAGCGCAAATTGAAGCAGCCAATGAAAATAAAGCAGCATTGGAAGCTGAATTAACAGCATTAATCACTGCACATTTTCAAGCGATGTTGGAACTGCGTGCTGAATTTCTAGTTGAGACACAAATTCTTAGATTGCAGTATCAAGTAGAATTTCATGCAAGAAAACAATTTAACTTGCAGGCATACGTATTATTCATTACGCAACTTGAAACAAGAAAATCATTGCTTATGGAAAGTATCGTTGCTTTCCAACAAGGAAACTCTTAAATCAATCAAACAATAACTTGAAAATAAAAGGATTAATCTCTAGCAATAGCGATTAATCCTTTTTCTGTTAGTTAAAATGATTTGAAAACGACTTTGTCTTTTCCTTCTCTTTTCGCTTGATAAAGCAATTGATCTGCTAATGTAATGACATTGAAGGTTTCTTTTGAGTTAATTGATTTAAAGACACAGCCAATGGAAATTGAGAGATTCACATTATTCTTTTTGCCTAAATCTTTCATCGCTTTTCGTAAATGTTCAGATACACGGTAAACCTCTTGACGATCATTTGTTTCAATCAAATAAACGAACTCTTCGCCACCGTATCTAGCAGGATAATGATGTTCTTTTTTGTAGTCATTAAAAACCTTGCCGATCTTTTCTAAAATACTGTCACCGGTTAAATGTCCAAAGGTATCATTAATGACTTTGAAATCATCGGTATCGATCATTAAGAAACCAATGCCAGTAAGATTCTTTTTGATAGTATCTTCAAACTTATAAATGAAACTTGTACGATTAGGTAATTTGGTCAAATAATCCATGGTTGCAAGCTCTGTCAGTTTTTTATGGGCATCAATTGACGTTTTGACATAAAAAGTTGTTGAATTGGCAACACCGACGATATTTAATGCAGCATTGATTAAGTGAAAAAAGATTAGCCAGCCAGGTTCAAGTACAACCATTGGTCCATTTAAAAATGTATATAAGCCAGCGAGTGAAAACAATAAAAATAATACGACAACACCGACTTGTTTCTGTCGGTTTTTCCATTTGGTAAAGATGATTAAGGCACTCATATTAAATGCATAGTAAAAGAAGCCTGCTTCAAATCCTAAATAGATGACTTCAAAGGCAGCAATAATAGAAATGGATGCAATAAATAGCAGTGATGCCAAGGCATAACGACCTTTTCGATTTAAATAAATAGAAAGGATAGTAGCAAGCAATGTCCAAAGGTTAATTGAAAAAAAGACCATTTCTTTTGTAAAAAGAATAATAATTAGTAATATACTTGTACCAACAAGTGAGCCAAAATAGACGATATTCGCCTGATTTTTATACTGTTTGGTTTCCCATTCCTTGGAATAACTTTGTGCGTGCAAAAAAAATCTCCCCTTTGACTTGCCCATCTAAGTCATTATACAATATTTTGTAAATAATGATAAACAATATTATAAAATTATTATGTTTGGTCACGGTGGTAGACGTTTATTTAATTATAACATTTGCACCTTTCAAACTGACTGTTTGGTATAATATGGGTAATATACAATAAAAGAGGTCATTCATATGAAAAAGCATTATCAAAGC
>CAZIZJ010000008.1:0-12881 GCA_964543675.1 uncultured Acholeplasma sp.
ACCGGCAGACCACTGGATAAACCGGATAAATATAAATCATATTTTCTTGATTTATAATCGACACCGCTTTACCCTTTTGGCTACGGTTTATCTTATAGTCGTTTTGAATACAACAATTTTAAATTATCAACGCAGGCGTTAAAACTAGGCGACAAATTAATGGTGACGGTTGATGTCAAAAACAACTCCAACATTGCCGGCAAAGAAATCATTCAGCTTTATATCAGAGATTATGTGGCACAGGTTTCAAGACCCGTACTTGAGTTGATTGATTATAAGAAGTTAATGTTTTTACCGAATGAAACAAAGACGATTTCTTTTGAAGTCGCTAAACAACAACTAAAGTATATTGGACCGGATTTAAATGAAGTTATTGATCAAGGCAGATTTGGCATCTTTGTCGGCGGTTCATCTGACAAATTGATATCAACGGATTTTGAATTAGTATAAGGAGGTTATATGATGAGAATATCATCGAGTATTGAAAAACGAATCATCACTCAAGGTGAACTTTCATTTGAGTTTTTAACATCAGGTGATGTTTTTAGAATTGTGCATAACAATCATCAAATCAACTTACTTAGAGGTAACCTCATTGATGGTCAGGCAGCCAATATTTATTTGCGTGTTTATCAAAACAATCAAATCAAGGTAACGCCACTTTTAGGACTTAATGCGCATGCCAAAGTGGCTTTCAAGGAAAACCAGGTAATTTATAGGGGCAATGCCTTTGGTGCAGATTATCAAGTGACATTGACAATATTAAAGGATCGCTGGTATTATGATGTGTTGCTGCCAAAGACAGCAGCTTTTGAAACGTTTGACTTAGTCTATGGACAAGATGTCGGTATCGCTAGCATTTGGAGCGTCTTATCAAGTGAGGCGTATACTGCACAATATATTGATCATGCTGTCTATCATGATGATTTAGGCTATACCATTCAGTCACGTCAAAACCAAGGTGACCCACAATTTCTGCAGTTGGGTGCATTAAACAAAACTGTTGGTTACGCAACCGATGGGTTTCAGGTATTTAAAACCGGTTATAAAATCAGTGGCGAAATTGAAGGGTTAAAGACTGATTTACCGAATAAGAACTATCAGTATGAATTTCCTTATTTATCGCTTCAAAGTGAAAGGCTTGATGCCAATAAAGATCAGTCATTTACTTTTTTTGGTTACTATGAACCATCTCATGAAAAAATCGAAAGAGAAAAACTAAATATTAAGCATCAGCATCAAGCAGTGTTGACTTTTCAAGATGATTTAGATTTTTATCTATTTGAACCATTGAAGATCGAATTATTGAAGACAGAACCACTCGAAAAGAAATACATTAACAAGCACTATAAGAACATGCGACATGTTGAACGGGATCAAAATAAAGATATTTTATCTTTCTTTACCGATCATCACGTCCATGTAGTCACTGATAAAAAAGAAGCAGTTGTGGAAAGACAGCATGGTCATTTGTTGATTTCAGGTGACCTGTTAAGTGGTACCGAAAACGTACTAGCAACAACCAACTGGATGTTTGGTGTATTTGCCAGTCATATTGTCTTAGGCAACACCAATATTCAAAAACTAAACAATGACTTAAGAAATCCTTTGAATCTTCAAAAAATATCAGGCTTAAGAATTTATATTAAGACTGGTGAAGCACTCACTTTACTGGGTGTGCCTAATTTATATGAGATGGGCATCAACTATGCCCGTTGGATCTATCAATTGAAAGATGATACGTTAATCATTACGTCACATGTCAAACAGGATGCCTTTGGTCAAAGACTATCAATTGAGTCTGTGCAAAACAAAACCTACGATTTCATTTTAACCAATCAGCTGGTCATCGGTAGCAACGAGTACGAACGCGATATTGAAACTGTAATTGATGGAAACAGTATTTTATTTAAGATGGATACTAATGATTTTGTTCAGTCAAAATATCCGAATTTAAAGTATCAGTACGTATCAAGTCAAGCTGTGAAATATCAAGATGACCGCGCTTTATTTGGTGAGGTTAAGCACCATGGCTTAGTAACAATGTCATATACAAATGTTTCCCATGTAGAACTTGATTTATATGCGAGTTTTGATGAAATTACGCCAATCCAGTTTGACTTGGAAAAAGATCAAGTTGAATATGCAGCATTCATTGATTCATTAACTGGTATCAAGCTCAAACATTCGAAAAGACAGGATGAGCTTGACCAGTTGTCAGATACTGTTTTTTGGTATACCCATAATGCTTTAGTACACTTTGCCTCCCCACATGGACTTGAACAATCTAACGGCGCTGCATGGGGTACCAGAGATGTGCTGCAAGGTCCAATTGAATTATTCGCCACTGCACAACGATTTGATTTAGTCAGAAAAATCATTTTAACGGTCTTTTCTAGACAATTCATTGAAAACTATGACTTTCCGCAATGGTTCATGTTCGACAAGTACTATAGTATTCAGGCACATGAATCACACGGCGATATTATCGTTTGGCCGCTTAAGGCTTTAGGTGACTATTTACATGCAACCGGTGATGTAAATATCTTAAAAGAAACAGTACCTTATATGAGCATCGAAAAAGGTGAGTGGGTTGAACATGAATCTACCCTTTTACAGCATGTCAACAAAACACTGAATGCCATTGTCAATTCATTTGTTGAAGGGGCATCACTGCCGGCATATGGTGGAGGGGACTGGGACGATACATTACAGCCAGCAAATAAAAAACTAACTGATCATATGGTATCTGGCTGGACTGCAGTACTGCTTTATCAGGCGTTGAATAGCTTAGCCATAGAACTAGAGGGTACACCGCTTGGCAGAAGAGCGTTTGACTTAAAGACAAGAATCAAAGACGATTATGAAACGCACTTGATCAAAGACGGCATTCCTGCTGGATTTGCAGTCTTTGAAAAAGAAGCGGTTGACTATTTACTGCATCCAAGAGATAAAAATACTGGACTTAAGTACCGCTTGCTGCCGCTTACTAGAAGCATTATTGCTCAGATGGTTGATGGCGAACAGGCGATTAGACAGGAACAATTGATTGAAACCCACTTGAAACATCCGGATGGCGTTAGACTGATGGATACGTTAGTCACCTATCGTGGTGGTGAAAAAACATATTTCCAACGGGCTGAAACAGCTGCTAACTTCGGTCGCGAAATTGGTATTCTATACATTCATGCACACATCAGATATATTGAGGCAATGGCTAAGCTAGGCAATTCAAAACATGCTTATGACGGACTATTTACCATTAATCCGATTAACATCAAGAAACACGTTAAAAATGCTAGAATTCGTCAGGCAAACATGTATTTTTCATCCAGTGATGCTGCATTTGATGACCGCTATCAGGCAAAGAAAGAATTTGAACGCGTAAGAACCGGTGATATTGAAGTCAAAGGCGGCTGGCGTTTATATTCATCTGGACCAGGTATTTATATACATCAATTGATTACCAATGTTTTAGGCATTCGCTTCGACAAAGGAAATCTGGTGTTAGATCCGGTATTACCACAGCACTTAAAGGGACTAAGGATGACATATCACTTCAATCAAAAGCCACTTTCGATTACCTATCATACGACGGGCAGTGACTATAAAGAGGTTATCTTAAATGGTAAAAAGATTACTGGTGCAGTCATCAATTTATCGGATAACCTATATCGTAAGGGCGGCATCTTAATTACCAAAGAATTACTGGCAAGCGCTGGAGATACCATCGAAATCAGCATTAAGTAGATTTCATCGATAAAGGCTAATTTGGGTATAGAACTTGTAAAATGTAAGCGAATACATTATAATGTAACTGAGGATTTATGATCGCTACACGCTTAACTATTAAAATCATGCTGCAAGAAAGTTGCAGCAGTTACCATTGAAACATCGAAACGTTTCGCAAATTTAAAGGAGGATTTATAAATGAAAAAAATATATCTCGCAATGGTTGCAGTCGTATTGGCATTTGTCGTGGTTGCATGTGGACCAACAGACACTAGACCAGTATTAACATATGCAGGCTGGAACTTAGGAACCGTTGAACAAAACAATATTGAACGCAGATTAATTCAATCATATCAAGAGGCACATCCGGATATTCGGATTGAAGTAATTCCTAGACCATCAGTTGTCAATGAAGACGGTTCAGAAACCGATGTCGGTTGGTTTGATTTTTTCTCAACCCGTGCTGCAACTGGTAATCTACCGGATGTATTCATGGTTGCCGATGTAACGACTTGGATTCAACAAGGCTGGCTAGAAGATGTTGCTGATTTAGCAGCACTTGATCAAGACCTAGCCTTAGTACCAGAATCAATTAGAAACAATGCGCAGTTTGGTGATTATCTATTTGCACTGCCACAAGCAATGTTCTACTATGGGTTCTTTATTAACCGTACGGTTTATTCAGAAATCGTCGGTTATAAGGATGTTAACTATGGCATTTCATTCAATGATTTAATGGCAGCCGCACAATCCAACTATGTACTTGATTTAGGTGCTGGTGGTACAGGGGTCGCCGGTATTGATGGCGTCAGTGCATTCATAGAATGGTTACCAGCGCAATATGATGCATCACTTGACTGGTTTACTTTCAATGAAGAAGGCTATCATTTAGATAGTCCAGCATTTACAACTGCTGTTAATGAACAAAGAAAGTATTATGCACAAGGTGCAAGTACAACTTACCGCCATGTATTAGATACATTACCAGATGAAGATAGACTTTATCAGTTTGGTACCACTGATCCATGGGGCGCCGGCAAACAATCCATCAAATGGGCAGCCAGCTACAACATCAGAGACTGGATAGGAGCGACTCTTAATCCAAATCATCCACTTTACATGCATGACATTGACTTCATTGGCACACCATCTGTTGGTGAGAACCACCGTGTTCCAGTCATTATGGACTATGTCGCACTTGGACGCGGTACCAAAATGAGAGAACAGGCTTATGATTTTGCAAGATACATGAGTTATGGTATTGAAGGATTTACGAAGCGTCTGGAAATTGCAGAACAATTCCCTGAGGCAGGAGCGATTAATTTTGCCCCAATCGCACAAGACCCAGGATTAATTGAAGCGTACTTCGCCTTATATCCAACGATGACCGAATATCGTCAATTGGTTGAGACGCATACTGAATTCATTAATGAGTCACTTTGGAAGACAACACCAGGTTACTGGATTTCAAGAGGTTCTGCGGCATATGATGAAGAACAAAGTGTGGCGATGGTATTAAACAAAGTCATTCAAGGTGAATTGCAGATTGCTGACGTGAGAGTTGGTTTGAACATAGCAGCAAACTTTGAATGGGTAAAAGCCAAAGCAGCACTTGATGCTGCACTTGAAGCATTTGCAAACGAAAACTAAGTAATAAACTATGAAGAAATTTCTAATCATGGTACTCACTGCAATTTTGGTTGTATTAGTGACACCACCTGTGAAAGCTGGTGTCTTTGACCATGATTTTGCAGTGAGTATCGATGGTATAATTTCTGATAACTATTATCAAGTATTAAACGCTTGGTACGATGAAGGCTTAAGAGATGACATTCTATTTGATGGTGTCATCTCACCTTCAAATTTTGAGTTTGACGTATTGGATGGTCTGCTTGAACAAGATGAAACATATATTCCTTATTTAAACAGCCAGGAGTTTCCAGTTGCTACGACTGGCGAAATATTTGTCTTCAATAAAGAAACGACAGACCCACAAAGCATTACCGCATCGATTGATGTCAATGAATCTGGTCTTTATAAAATAGGCATTGATTATTTTTCTGAGACAACATCAATTAATGATATTGAACTTGAAGTCAGAATTAACGGTGAAACACAGTACTATGAATCAACACAGCTGACGTTACCTACTTTTTGGACGACACCAAATACCTTTAACCAGGATCGTTACGGCAATGATATTATGCCGAATGCCAGTCAAGTCTATCAGTGGACCAGAAGTTACTTTAGAGATGCACCAAGATTATATGAACAAGCGATCTTGTTTTATTTGGAAGCTGGTATCAATGACATAGAAATCATTCGAAGAAGCGGTTATTTTAAACTTGGTCAAATCTATGTAAATAATTTAGAAACATTTATCAGTTATGCAGACTATCTTGAACAACATAGTGATGCGCCAAAAACAATCAGTGATCCAATTGAGATTCAAGCAGAAACAATTACCATCAAGAATGATGTATCTGTGCGTTATTCAACCGATAGAAATCCCACCAATACGCCATTTGGACTGATTGAAGCCAGACTTAATGTCGTTGATGGAGCAACCTTTGATGTTTCTGGTCAAGCCATTTATTATGATGTTGAAGTGCCATCTAGCGGGCTTTACCAAATTACCATGAAATCACTTCAGAATAAACAAAATACACGTATATTTAGAACACTGACGATTAACGGAAAAGTACCGTTTGAAGAAGCGCATCGCATTCACTTCAGTTCAAGTCAGTGGATCAATAAAACATTATCAAATCAAGATGGAAAATATTGGTTCTATTTAGATGCTGGCATCAATCAAATTGGCTTTGAGGTCAACAGTGCACCTTATAGAGAAATATATCAGAATGTCAATCTAGTGATGCGTGGCGTCAATAACTTGGCACTGGACATTAAAAAGTTGACCGGCAATCAAATCGATGAAAATCGTGATTGGGAAATAACTGACTATATGCCAAACTTAGCCAATGATTTAAAAGCGTATGGCGAAATCATTGAAGCAAGCTACCAGTCATTCATAGAAATTTCTAATACGAGCAGAGATGCTGATATTTCTTCTGGCTTAAAAGCAGCATTTGGCTGGTTGTATGATTTATCGAACCATCCAAATGACGTGCCTAAAAACATTAATCGTTTAATTGGAACAACAGCCTCTGTTTTACAAAGACTAGGTATTGTTTTACCACTGATTATTGATGCGCCATTAACCTTTGATGTTTTTTATCTGCATGGCGAAGATGCAGAACTTCCATCACCAAATCCTAGATTCTTCGAAGGTCTTTGGTACGAGATTCAAAGATTCTTTGCCAGTTTCTTTTCTGACCAGTTTGGTCTTTCAAACAATCCAGATGAATTAAACATCTGGGTTAACAGAAGCAGACAATATGTTGATTTGATGCAACAAATGGCAGATGATCAATTTACGATTCAAACGGGTATTAAAGTCAACATTTCTTTAATGCCAGATGAAAATAAATTGATTTTAGCAACCGCATCAGGTACGCAACCTGATCTAGCGATGGGGGTTGCCGGTTGGAGACCTTACGATTTCGCAATCAGAAATGCCTTGATTGATTTAAAACAGTTACCGGACTTTGATCAAATCACTAGCCACATGAACGCAGGTGCGTTTATGCAGCTGATTTATCAAGAAGGTGTTTATGGATTGCCTGAAACACAAAACTTTAACGTTTTATTCTATCGAAGAGATATTTTAGAAACACTTAATTTAGATATACCTGATACTTGGAACGATGTCATTGATATGCTGCCGGAATTGCAACGCTACGGTATGGATTTTTATTCAATGCTTTCCTCATCAACTGCCTTTAAGTCGTTTTCAACAACGATGCCATTTATTATGCAGCACGGCGGGCAGTTATATACTGAAGGTGCGTTAGGTACTGCACTGGATAGTGAAGCAGCAATTGCAGCCATGACTTTAATGACTGATTTGTTTACTGTGTATGCATTGCCTTTGGAAGTAGGATCTTTCTACAATCAATTCAGATATGGAACGATTCCAGTAGGTATCGGAGATTTCGGTATGTACATTCAGTTACTGTTTGCAGCGCCAGAGATTGCTGGGTTGTGGGGGATTGCCCCACTACCAGGCATTGAAAGAGATGGTATTGTTGACAGAAGCTATGATGGTGCATCAACCT
Organism: uncultured Acholeplasma sp.; assembly: GCA_964543675.1. GTDB lineage: Bacteria > Bacillota_I > Bacilli_A > Acholeplasmatales > Acholeplasmataceae > Acholeplasma. Next base: position 7,911 of record CAZIZJ010000008.1, read on the forward strand.
CATCAATGATCTTTAAGAACAGCAATAAACAAGAAGAAGCATGGGAGTTCTTGAAGTGGTGGATGGCAACTGACACACAGCTCAATTATGCTGAAAACTTAATGACAGCATTTGGTCCTGAATATATGTGGAATACTGCCAATGTTGATGCGTTTATGGGAATGAGCATTAATGCAGCCCATAAACAAGTATTTCTTGATCAGTGGCAGTGGGTACTAGATACAGCCAAAACGCCAGCATCTTACATGCTTGAGCGTGAAATATCCAATGCATGGAACCGAATTGTTTATGACGGCATCAACGTCAGAACTGCAATGGAAGATGCAGAGGTATTAGTCAATAAAGAAATTGCTAGAAAGATGATTGAATTCGGCTTCATTAACGCACAGGGACAAGTGTTGAAACCTTATTTACTGCCAACCAAAGAAACTTTAGATCAGTGGGTGAACGGTCATGACTAAAACGAATGTAAGAAAACCATTATCTAAATCAACTTGGGCAGAAATTACCGGTTCAACCTTTATTCTGCCTTACTTGCTGGCATTCCTTATCTTTATTACAATTCCAGTCATTATGGGCATGTTGTTATCAATGACGTACTTTAATTTACTTGAGCCACCAAGTTTTGTTTTCTTAAACAACTATATTAATTTATTTACTGCCGATGATGTATTTATGCAAAAGGTTATTCCAAATACCGTGCAGTTCGCTTTATTTGTTGGACCGATCGGTTATATGCTTGGTTTCTTTTTGGCATGGCTGCTCGCTCAAATTCCGCATCGCTCAAGAACATTCTTGGCACTGGTCATTTATTCGCCGTCAATGACGGCAGGGGTTGCTATGTCAGTGATGTGGCGCATCATTTTCTCAGGTGATGAAGCGGGTTATTTAAATGCAGTACTGCTACAGTTTAGTTTAATTGATGAGCCGATTCAATGGCTGACCAATGCCAATTATTTATTGCCGGTTATGATTGTCGTCACATTATGGAGCTCGATGGGTATCGGATTTTTAGCGATGCTAGCAGGCGTTTTAAACATTAATCAAGAACTCTATGAAGCAGCATACATTGACGGCATGAGCAATAAAATGCAGGAAATATTTTTCATAACCATTCCATCGATGAAGCCACAGATGCTCTTTGGTGCTGTCATGAGTTTGGTAGCAACCTTTAATGCCGGTTCGATTGGTGTGCAGCTATCCGGACAAAATCCAACGCCTCAAAATGCTGGTCAATTAATCGTGACCCATATTGATGATTATGGCTTCATTCGTTTTGACATGGGTTATGCAGCAGCAGTATCGGTCATTTTACTGTTGATGGTTTTAATGTTTAATCACGCAGCCCATAAATTATTTGGAGACAGGGACTAATTATGGCAAACTTCCAAGGAACAAAAATTAATCCAAAGAACTTCCATATGTCACAAATCAAGTTCTATTTGATTTTAGTGCCAATGGCAATCTTCATGGCACTGCCGATTGTCTATATCTTTTCGACTGCCTTTAAACCGATTAATGAGTTATTTGCATGGCCACCACAGTTTTTCTTTGTTGAACCAACATTAAACAACTTCGTTCAGTTGTTTAATGTAACATCAACCACTGGTGTCCCAATGACGAGGTATTTATTTAACTCCATCATTATTTCAGTGATTGTCGTATTTGCCAGCATCTTCGTATCATCGCTTGCCGGTTATGCATTATCCAAACTGAAATTCAAACTTAAAAAACCATTGCTGATTATTAATAATATCGCGATTATCTTTGTTGGTTCATCAGTCATCATTCCAAGATATTTAGTCATTCAGTCTTTAGGGTTGGTCGATAACTTCTTGGTCCATATTATTCCAGGACTAGCTATTCCGGTTGGACTGTTCTTGATTAAGCAGTTTATTGATCAAATACCGAATGAATTGATTGAGGCAGCCAAGATTGACGGTGCATCAGAGATTCAAATTTATTTCAACATTATTTTACCGCTCATTAAGCCAGCACTAGCAACCATCGCGATTGTCTCTTTCCAAGGGGTATGGAATAATGTTGAAACATCGACTTTATATATTCAGGATGAACGATTTAAGACGTTTGCTTTTTACATGTCGACTTTGACGACCACTGCCAATACGGTAGCCGGACAAGGGATGGCAGCAGCGGCAGCGCTCATTATGTTTATTCCAAATCTAGTGATATTTATGTTCCTACAAAAGAATGTGATGGATACCATGGCACATTCTGGCATGAAGTAGGAGGTGTCAATGAAAAAGATTACGATTATCATTTTACTTTTAACTTTATCATTGCTGACAACTGTCCTAATACCAAGAACCAGTGCAGTAACCATTACCTCTGCACCGTATGATACATGGACGATTGGTCCGGACGGCGGCTTTGTTTTAACGCAGACGGCGTATGAGCCTGCTGGTATTTTAATGATGTCAACGACCATGAGTCAACCAAGAGACATTTATATTAAAGATGACATCATTTATGTTGCTGATACCGGCAATCAAAGAATTCTTAGAGTAGCCTTAGATGGTACGACAGACATCATTGTCACTGGTTTAAGTGAACCGACTGGCGTTCATGTTGACGATCAAGGTCAACTGTATGTTGCCGATAAAGGCAACAGAGAAATCTATGTCTATGATGCGGATTTTAATTTAACATTAACTATTGGACATCCAGCGGAACCGATTTTCGGGATTAATTCGCCGTTTGTTCCAGTCAAGATTACGACTGGTCCAAGAGGCATTATGTATGTAACTGGCGAGGGTTCAGTATCTGGCGTCATGCAGTTTAATTACATGGGCGAGTTTTTAGGCTATCTGGCAACCAATCCGACCAATAGAACTTTTTACAGACAGATACTGGAATGGTTTGATCAAAGTCTCGCGCCAATTACGCCACTGTCGCCTGAAAACTTAGCAGTTGATGCTAAAGGTTCACTTTATACAACATCACATACTCAAAGCATGCCGTTAAAGAAATTCAATATTGCATCGCGGATTGTCTTATCTCCTTTCCAAATTGATTTTCCAGTTGCCGTATTCATCAATGATTTCGGTAATATCTATAGTATTACAGCAGGTGGCATCATTACCGAATTTGATGCCTCCGGCAATTTGCTATTCATTTTCGGCGGACAATCAAGCAATACCCAAGTGCTTGGTTTATTTACGAACGCACAAGATATCGTTGTTGACTCGAATTACAACATTTATGGACTCGATCAAGGCAGTGGCAGAATTCAAATTCTTGCAAGATCAGAATTTACTGCACTTGTCCATGATGGACTTCAATCATTAAATGACGGTATTTATGATGTAGAGCAATGGGAAAATGTCCTTCGCATGAATTCTGTGTTTGCTCTTGCAAATTCAGTTATTGCCAGAACGTATTACCGGACTGGTGATTATCATACAGCATTAGCGTATTACCAGATTGCTGGTGATAAGTCAGGCTATAGCGATGCCTTCTGGCAAGTAAGAAATGCCTTTCTTCAAAGTTATTTAGGTATCATCTTATCCGTCATCATCGCATTTGTCTTATTAAGATACGTACTTAAGTTTGTTGACCATAAATACCAAATTTATGATCCAGCAAGAAAATTGAACAAAAAGATAAATGAGGTCAAAGTTTTAAGAGAACTGCGTTATGGCATGAAGGTATTTAGACATCCGATTGATTCGTTCCATGAAATCAAGCATGAGAAGAAGTCTTCAGTGCTTTCTGCAACTATTTTATATGTTGCATTTGTCTTATTGAGCATAATCTCGATATTTACCACAGGCTTTATCTTCAATGACAATAACTTGGATAATTATAATGTGTTGACTTCCTTCATGGGAACTGCCGGATTCTTAATGCTGTTTGTTTTTGCGAACTATCTGATATCTACCTTATCATCCGGTGAAGGCTGGTTTAAAGATATTTATATTGCAACCGCTTATGCATTAATGCCTTATATCATGATGACGGTACCAATCATTTTACTGTCTAATGTACTGACATTAAATGAAATATTTATTTTTCAAGCAGTTTTATTCTTTAGAGAATCATGGACACTGCTTTTGATTGTCTTAATGATTTTAGAAGTTCATAATTATAGCATTGGCGAATTAATCAAAAACATTTTATTAACGCTATTTACAATGGTTGTTTTTGTTGCCATTCTATTGCTGGTTTATTTACTCGTCATTCAAATGTATGATTATATAGCAAGTATTTTCAAGGAGGTGTTTGAGCGTGTCTTTAACTAGAAAAATAATGATGCTGGTCGTCGTTTTATCGGTTGCCATACTAACCACGATTACGATTACTTTTGCATTGTTGCCAAAAACATATCATGACACCGTCGCAATCCAATCGATTGCGCCAATTCCATCAACGCTGACATCCAATCGCTATACACAAATGGATGACTTAAGCGTGATTGATGATAATCCATATACATCACTGGATGATCACGAGTTAATCGGGATTGAACCAGTCAACAATTTAGCCTTATACGTTCATCCAGGTTATTTATCCTTAAGAGTGGTTAATCAAAATACAGGATATATTTGGGCATCCAACATGAGTTATGATTATTTGCATAGTGATCATCCACTCTATAATCCAAACGACATTGGCTCACATTATTATCTTGACCCAGAATATGATGAAACCAGAAATCCGTTTGTGAGAGAAGACAGAAGTCCAGTCGTTATTACGTACTATAATACACTTTCTACCAGCAACTTAAGAGTTACCGAGTATTTCTTTGAAAACGTCATTAGCGGGACGATTAATCGTCAACAGCTGACCAATCAAATCGGTTTCAATGCCAAAATGACAATGCCGCTATCAGGCATTAAATTCGACATGAAAGTATATTTGGATGAAACCGGACTTCATGTTGAAATACCATTTGATTCGATTGAAGACAATAATAACTTTGTTTTATCAACGATTACCGTTTATCGTTAC
>CAZIZJ010000008.1:12891-15069 GCA_964543675.1 uncultured Acholeplasma sp.
GCGTTGATTAGATATGACAGCACCAATATCAGTCCATATATCAAAAAGTTTTATGGACCAGATTATACGCTAAATGAATTTAATCCGGAACAAAGTTTAACGGCAGCCGTTTACGGCTTGGTTCAAGGCGTTAATCAAAACGCGATGCTAGGCATTGTGGCATCAGGTGCCGGCAATGCATCATTTACCTATGTTCCAGCAAACAACCAGCAAACAAACTTTAATCGAGCACAGGTCGTCTTTGAATATCGAAATACATATATGCAACGCTTAAATGCATCGGGTACATCAACGATTGAACGGATACAGACGCATAAGAGCCCTTTTGACATCCATTTGATTTATGTCTTTTTAGAAGATGATGAAGCCAATTATGTTGGTTTAGCCAATCGTTACCGAGAATATTTAATCGCTATGGATTATCAGTTTGAACCATTGGCGCCAACGTCAAAGATTCCACTGCATTTAGATGTATTAGCTGCCGAAAACAAATCAGTTTGGTACGGCAGAGAAGTCTTTTCAATGACAACAACCCATCAACTGAAAAATATGATTGATGATCTTCAAAGTAATGACGTTGGTCATTTGGATATTGCACTACATGGCTGGCAACGTGGTGGACAAGGTTATACAACGCCAAATTACAACGAATATGAAGGTAAGTTTGGCATACCATGGGATTTATATAATCTTGATGGTGTCGATATTTATTATGGTATGGCACCACTTTTGGCAGATAGAAATGCCGGCGGCTATCGTTCAAATCAAATCGCACAAACTCAAGGCTCTGAACTCGTTGGCGAAAATGTTTATTTAATCAAAATTGAAGAAGCGTTAAATATCTTTAGAGAAAATTATAACTCGGTCTTTAGACATGGTGTCAGAAACATCAGCTTGGTTGATTTTGCATGGATCTTGTATTCAGACTATTCAAATGGCATAACCTCCAGATCAGCATACATTGAAACGATGAGAGAATATCTAGAAGTTGGTGAAAAGACATCGGTTGACAAGCCATTTGACTATTTATGGGATGCAGATGTCATTTCAGATATTCATCTTTATTCTTCTGGGCAGCTTAAGTTTACCGATACCGTACCATTCATTCCAATTGTTTTATCAGGTTTTAAGCATGTTTACGGCAGAAGCGGTAATTTCTTCGCCAATACGTCCAATGAATTATTAAGAATGGTTGACTATCATGTATTCCCTAATTTTTACATAACCCATGAATCTGCGAAGCTATTGCTGAATACCAGCACCAATTATATTTTTACCTCAAGATATGATGACTGGAAAGAAGAAATCGTTAGACAATATGATTATGTCAATGATGCACTTTCTCATGTTTATCATGCAAACTTCATCTCTAGAGTCGTCCTGTTACCTGGCGTTGTTAAAAACACCTATTCAAATGGGGTTGTCATTTATGTCAATTACACTGGTAATGATGTCAATGTCGAAGGTAATCTCGTTTCTGCAATGGATTATGAGGTGATCTTATGAGTCTATGGAAAAAGATTTCACGATTCTTTGTTCATGTTGACAAGACGACCAAAGGCATCGATTATTTGGTCATTTTTAACTTTATAAAACTGAGATTAACCAATGCCAGAAGAGAAGCAATCATGGGTTACATGTTTATTTTAATTTGGATTGTTGGATTTTTATGGCTGACGTTATATCCTTTGGTCATGAGTTTGATTTATAGCTTCGCCAATGTAACCATACCTGGCGGTTCTGGCGTCAGAATCGATTTTAACGGTTTCTCAAACTATGTAACCATTTTGAATGACATTCAGTTCATATCAGCCATTCAATGGTTTATTGGTCATTTGTTGCTTTATCTGCCACTGACTTTGATTATTTCGATGATTATTGCCATCCTTTTGAATCAAAAGATCAAGTTACGCGGATTTTTCCGTTCAGTCTTCTTTTTACCGGTAATTATCGCATCCGGACCGATTATGGCAACCCTCTTTGGTTCTGGTGAACGTGCTGGTTTATTAAGTAATACCTTAAATGAAGATGTACCAAATCAACTGGCATCATTCTTACCGGATTTCATGGCTGAGTTTGTTGCTGGCATGTATACCCATTTAATCGTTATTCTGTGGTTTTCAGGCGTACAAATCATTCTCTTTTTAGCAGGACTGCAAAAGATTAATAAGGAAACGT
>CAZIZJ010000008.1:15079-19829 GCA_964543675.1 uncultured Acholeplasma sp.
GTATGAAGCGGCATCAATTGATGGGGCTTCTCCTTGGGAATCTTTCTGGAAGATTACGCTCCCTAGTTTAAAAAGCATTATTTTAGTTTCAGCAATTTATACGATTGTCATGCTATCAACTTTTCCAACCAATCAAGTGCTTTACCGGATTAATGTCGTTAGACAATCCTCATTTGGCGTTGCATCAGCACTGGCATGGGCATACTTTATTGTTGTAGCGATTATTTTAGGCATTGTTTCATTCTTGTTGGTCTATGAAAAGAAGACCAAAGAGAAGAAACAACTGGTGGAGGTTAAACGATGACAAAAGATCTTAAAACCTCTATGAGTAAAGTAAGAAGATTCCTCTTTGGCATTCGATTTATGGATGGCTTTGTTTTTAAGTTTGCTGTATATTTCTTGCTGATTGTCGTTGGCTTCGTTTTTGTCTATCCGCTGCTTGTCATGGCATCCTATTCAATGATGAGTTTAGAGGATTTGATTAATCCAATGGTCTTTCAAATACCAACCAGCATTTATTTCAATAACTATGCTGATGCTTGGCGTGCACTCGATTATGTCACCATCTTTTTCCAATCGTTAGTGGTTACTTTATTGCCGGCAATCATTCAGACATTCGTGGCATCCTTGATTGGTTATGGATTTGCAAGATTTGAGTTTCCGCTCAAAAAAATGTGGATGGCATTGGTATTAATCACTTACATGATTCCACCGCAAGTATTCATCATTCCTAGATTCATTTTGTTTAATGATTTGAATTTACTGAATAATGTTGGTGCCATTTTAGTGCCATCAACATTTGGTCAAGGCTTAAATTCATCAATCTTCATTTTGATTTTCTATCAGTTTTATAAGATGATTCCAAAAGCTTTGGATGAAGCTGCACAAATTGATGGCGCCAACCGGATGTATATTTATTTTAAAATCGCCATTCCACTTTCTGTACCGTCATTCATTACCACGTTATTGTTCTCATTCGTATGGCAATGGAATGAAACTTACCAAACATTTATCTTTTTAGGCGATGGATGGCAAACATTGCAAACAAGGCTGGCAATCTTTGTCTCAGCAGCACAAGGCAATCAAGTGACAATTATTGAGTCAGCACAAAACGAAGCACAGGCAATGGCAGGAAATATTTTAATTATGATTCCAATGCTGATTGTGTACTTCGTTTTACAAAGATGGTTTATCGAAGGTGTTGATAAATCAGGATTAACAGGAGAGTAGTAGATGAAAAAATTAATAACAGCAGTCATACTTGTCACATTGATATTTATATTAATCAGTTGCACCCCTAATTATGTACCACCGATTCAAAATGAAGATGAATTAAATGCATCAGAATTAGCAATTCTTTATTTAGAACAAAGAAAATCGTTTGATTACTTTTGGGAAACAACAAATCACCAAGAAGGTTCGCCAGGCTATGGTCTATCACGCGATCGCTGGCCAGGTAATCCTGCAATCGCATCAATTGCATCAGTTGGGTTCGCATTAGCAGCCTATGTTGTTGGTGCGGATGAGGGATGGATCAGTTTTGAAGCTGGTTTTGAAAGAGCTGATAAAACAATGGATACCTTGTTATCATTGCAAAGAATCAATGGATTCTATTATCACTTTGTCAATATGCAAAGTGGTACGAGAGAATGGGAATCGGAAATTTCAGTAATTGATACAGCGTTGCTTTTGATGGGAGGAATTGCTGCAGGTGAATATTTTGGTGGTACCGTTAAAACAAAGATTAAAGAAATATATGATGGTGTAGATTGGCCGTGGTATTTAAACAACAGCAACCAAATGTTTAGAATGGGCTATAAACCAGAAACAGGTTTTTCTGGTCACTGGGATCATATGGCAGAACAGTTGATGATGTATGTCCTGGCATCCGGCTCATTTACCAATTCATTATCAGCAACACCATATAATGTCATTATGTCGGTTTCAAACAATAACTATAAAGGCACTTACATTTCGACTGCAAACCCTGAGTTAAGTGTGACAACGCCATTCCATTATTCATATAATGGATCGCTTTTCCAGCATCAGTTTTCACAAGGGTTTATTGACTTTAGAAACTTGGTTGATCCAAATGGGGTCAATTGGCATGAAAATGCGAAACTTGCAACCCAAGCCAATTATGCATATGTTCAAGACCAAGCACACAACTTTTTAACTTATTCTGAATTGTCTTGGGGATTATCGGCATCAGATGGTCCGGGTGAATATAATGCTTACGGGGCAAGACCTGCTAAAAGCAATGTGCATAACGGTACGATTGCACCGTATGCTGCCATGGCATCAATTAACTATTTACCTAAGTTGGTTGGACAGACAGCAGTGCACTATTATACAGAAGTTGATGGCTTATGGGGCACTTACGGATTTAAGGATGCCTATAACCTAGGTCCGGTTAATCCAGCAAGTTTTCCGAATATTGCCAATTTGACACCGTGGTTCGGCAGTCACGTCATCGGTATTGACAAGGGAATCACTTTAGTGATGATTTCAAACTACAAATCAGGCATCATCTGGGAAAACGTGATGAAGAATAGCAATATCCAAGCTGGTCTTACAATTTTAGGTTTCCAAAGTACAGAGAGTGCAGAAACGGATTGAAATAGAGAAAAATGAATAAAAATACTTGAAAAAGAAAACGTTTTCATATATAATATAAATGGTGGTATCGAAACGTTTCAATTTAACAAAAAAGATGCCATAAAACGATTTAAACTTATCCAATTCATTAAAAAATAAAAAAAGGAGTGAATGAAGGATGAAAAAAATTATTACAAGTCTTTTATTAGTATTGTCACTTGTATTATTAGCAGCCTGTGAACCAGCGGGGAATGGCGAGGATGTTGATACGACGGATCCAGTCATTATCGGTGCAGATAATGTGACAATTACGCAAGGGGATGCTTTTGATCCATTAGAAGGTGTTACGGCAACAGACAATGTTGATGGAGCAATTACGTTGACTGCAGCAAATGTTTCAGGAACTGTAAATGTCAATGTACCAGGTACATATACACTAACCTATACAGTAACTGATGCTGCAGGTAATACTGCAACCAAAGAACGTGTTGTTACTGTTAATCCGCCAGCACCACTAGGCAACCTGATTAACGGAGACTTCTCTGCAGGAATGACTGGTTGGGATACATGGTATGATTCATCAACTGGTTACGATGCTGAGTATGCTGTTGTTGATGGCGTACTTGAAATTGATATTGTTGCAGCACCACCACTTGATACACAATGGTGGGCAGTTCAAGTTCAATATAACGCGATTATGTTAGACCCATTTGCATCATATACATTGAAGTTTGACATCAAAGCAGACGAAACACGTTATATGAACCACCAAATCCAAAGTGGAGGAATTCCTGCACCTGGTAAAGCGTATGGTGAATTAAACTTCACACAAGTTACGACTGAATGGCAAACCATTACAAAAGATTTCTATGTAACTGGTCCTGCTGAAAATGCGCAATTACAATTCTCATTTGGTAACTATGCTGAATCAACTGGCGTGCCAGCTGAATTTAGAGTGGTACCGACTAAAGTGTATTTAGATAACGTCATGATTGTTGAAGGTCCAGAATTAGAAAATAACGCACCACAAATTACCGCACAAAATCTAGTGGTTGCAGTTGGACAACCGACACCACTTAAACAAGGTATTTCAGTGTTTGATGATTTCACAACAATTCCAATCGTTGATGTATTAGTTGAACAAATATCACCTGTATCACCGTTGTTTAATCCAGCGAACCCTGAAAAAGGTGTTTATACATTCTCAGTTTATGCTGAAGATGAAGAAGGATTATCCACTACAGTTACTAGAACAATTACTGTTGCCGACCCATGGAACAGACCGCTGGATATGATTGAAACTGAAGGTCCAGCTGATGGATGGTGGGTATTTGAAGCAGATGGAGGTAACTTCATTGATGTGACAAGAGAAGGTAATGTGACAGCAGTTGAAATTATGGAAGTTGCACCAAATGACTGGATGTCAATGTTCAGAGTTGATGCAGTTCAATTCTTTGCAGGAACTTATGATGTGACATTTGAAGTTAGAGCAGATGATGAAAGAGATGTCAGAGTCGCAATCGAAAATGCTGGACTTGAAAATGCATTTAGTCACTTTACAGCAACCGAAGAATGGACACTTGTTACATTCACTTATGAATTCCAAATTAACCAATTCAATAAAACATTTGCATTCTGGTTTGGTTCATTAACAACTGGACGCCCAGGTGTTGAACCAGGTACTTATGAAGCAGCAGATGATGTTGTAACAACTGTATATTTCAGAAACTTTAATGTTGCATTTGATGGTGATTTAATTGAGCCAGTTTGGAACGTACCAACAAATATGGTCGTTACCGGTGGTACCGACGAAGGTTGGTGGGTATGGAACTTCGAAGGAAACTATATTGATGTAACAAATTCAGAAGGCATGGCTGTTGTTGAAATTCTAGCAATCGCACAAGATGACTGGAGAGCAATGTTTAGAGTTGATCATATTGATTTTAAACCAGGTACTTATACCGTTAGATTTGATGCGAGAGCCGATCTTGAAAGAGATGTCAGAGTCGCAATCGAAAATGCAGGGTTAGCAAATGCATTTAGTCATTTCACAGCACAAGAAGAATGGACGCCTGTTGAGTTAACTTATACATTTGAAGTTGATCAAAATAATAAGACATTCGCATTCTGGTTTGGTTCATTAACAACTGGA
>CAZIZJ010000009.1:0-18997 GCA_964543675.1 uncultured Acholeplasma sp.
AAGTCTATTATGTTTCAATGATACATTAATTGTATGTTGATTGACATGGTAGACTTTTCTTTTTGCAAAACAAGGTAGTATAACCATGAAAATTTGATCCAAATCATGCTTTATGAATTATAGATTATGTAGATTGTTGATGATTTGTATGATATAGTATGGGCGAAGAATGCGTGAAACCATCATATTTTAAAAAAGCGACAATATATAAGAAGTATAGGTATTTTAGTGTAAGTTGCTCTTGAATTTAAGCAACTTATAAAATAAGTATATTTTAATTGCTGTCAATGCGATATTCTAAAAGTAGTAGGTGATACGATGAAAAAACATTTATTATTAATTTGTTTGTTAATGATGTCTATAACGTTTTTTTCTTGTAGCCCAGATTATATTACTGTGTATATTGGTGATGATAAGCATGAAATAGTAGCAGATAAATATGGTGAAGTGGAATACATTAACCAAGATATATATGTTTATAAAAATTTAAAAGACGAATTTAATCATATTGATGAACTAGATTATATCATTAGTCATAGCGGCAACAGAGGAAGTGTTAGTCCGGAATTAAGTGAAAACTTTTATGTCATGATTGATATTGTAAAACACGACAATGCGTATAAAGTACTTGTTTATAATAACATGATGAAAGAATTCGCTGATAAAACAAAAATGTTTATTTTGACTGATTATTTTCTTCCTATAAGTATAGAGAATGTGATTGCTTTGCTTGATCAAAATGAAATAAGTCAAGATATAAAAGATTTTCAGGTTATGTTTACTAAAAAAGATAGTAATCTAAATGGCAACATTATTAATAATGATGATATTACCTTAGCAGTTTATAATAAACAACCAGAAAGCAAAGTTTTCATGTCGCTTTATGATCATAAAACTGGTAATTCACTTGTAGGTACCAAAAGCAATTTTTGGTTTGGTAATGTTAAAGACAAAGAACTCTATTTTCCAACAAATTTAGACTATAAGGATTTAACTTATTACAATTATGATACTTTAAATGATGAAAAAGTACAGTTTTCTTTAAATAAAGGTGAAACTTTTAAAGATACAGATCATAGATTAGAAGCATTTGATATATGGGGTGAGGCAATAAATAGTGAAGTTTATGGTAAAGTGTTTTTCTACGCATTTGATTATGAGGAGTTTGTAGACAAAGCCAATGAAGCAAGAAATCCCAACATATATGCGTATAATTATTTAGATGAAGCAGGATTTGATCTATTAATAGAAACTTATAACGAAGCATACTTTGAAAGCAATATCTTAATATTCTATTACAAGTCTGAGGCTAATATTTCGCCAAACTATATTTACTCGGTAACGAAACAACATAATACTTTAACAGTCAATGTGAATAGATTTGAAGGAATGGCAACGGCTTTAAGTAGATGGCTAGAAATAATTACCATTAAAAAAGAAGATATTACTGAAATAAACAAGGTTAATCTTATTGTAAGAACAATTTCTAATCTGCAATCTTCGGTTACAGTTTACATCAACGAAGCATATATGAGAGACTTTTATATAAATGGTAAGACTTTAGAAGATTTTAAAGATTTAGACAATCTTAAAGAGATTAAATTATTTACATGGAGTTTAAATGTTGACTTAATATTTAATAAAACAGTTAGCGATGATGATTTAAATTCAATACTTACATATTTGGAAAACAATCCGTATGTTAAATCCGTTGGTTATAAAGGAAAAGACTTCATTAGAGTACAACTTAATGGTAATTTTTATGATAAAGTTATTAATAAAACTTTAGTTATTAGTGATTTTATTAAAGATGAAACTTTAGTAGATGATTACGCTTTGACAATTAAGATACTAAATTTTACACCAATGGCTAGCATTCAGTTTGTCTTAGAAAAACAGGGTAAAGACTACGCTTTTCAAATGATTGAAGATTTAAAAAAAGGCAACTATCCATTTATAGCAGAAGATTGGTTATATTGGCACGATTAAAAACAGAATTTTGATATTTAATAAGATAAGCATTATCTAGTTTAAGTGAATATTGCACCAGTAAAGACTTTCGAATGCTTTCGACCGAAATAGAAAGTCTTTTTTATTATTGACTTTTCTTTTAATAAGAAACATTAAATGCTATACTCTATGTATACAAACGATGTTTAACTAATGAAAGGTGTTGTATGATGATTGCAAGAGTAACTACATCTGACGGAACGATTTATGATTCAGCAATTTTTGCCAGTAAATACAATGGATGGCATTCTAAAGTCATTGTTTTTGATCAATATTACAGCAAATTAATCGAGCTACCGATTTGGAAAGCATATAACACTTTAGCATTAAATTTAGTCATCATGGATTACGATACATCAAACTGGGCAATTGATTCAAGAAAATTCAAGTCGTATTGGCGTATGAAAAACATTTTTTCGCTAGTGGAAAATCAAAAATATGATGCCGGAATTTTGTCGGAAGCAAAATCCATACAAGACGATATTAAAGTAGAAGAATGGAATGACGTAAAAAGTCAAAGTGATGCAGAGTCATTCATGAATGTCTCTGGAGCATTTCATGATGCTTATATTGAACGATTGGTTGTCAATAATGATGACTATGAGATATTATTTAATACATCATGGGATAAATATATTCTTTTGAAGTGCAAAGAGGTTTCAAAAAGTAATCTCGAAGAATTAGATGGTTTTTTCGAGGCAGCAGTTAAATTTCAAGATGGGAAAATTGCATTATCTTTTGATGAATATAAAGTTATAGAAGCAAGAAGCATAAGTTGGAAATTATTTGTGCAACATAAATATTTTTTAAATGACTCTGATTTTTCGTTAGAAAACAATAAATTAATATTTCATGATAAGAAGGGCAAAGAAAAAACAATTGACATGAACACCGTTGACAATGAGGTATTAGCGTTTAAAGAAAATAATATTATTGGGATAATCAATTATAGCGAACATAATGGATCATACGATTTCATAGATAATAAAGCAGTTCAAAATTTAAGATATTATAAGAGAAAAACTGAAACTGAAGAGGCGTATAAGTTACGTTTTTATAAACTAAAAAACATATTGGAGCAAAAAAACTATAGATTTCATGAAAATGATTATGAAGGTGGTATTTGGGGAGATGAGGAATACGAACAACGCTATGGTGAAAACCTGTTAACAATTGACTATAGTCCTAGATTAATATGGTTCGATAATGTTGAAAAAATTCTAGTTATTTCATTTGGTTATTTAGCTTTGTGGTTTGTCTTAAAAATATTAAATGAAGGTTTGGAATGGATAATCTTTTATATTTTTGGGCTAGGTTTTTCATTGTATATGATTATCACAGTAACAATAGCTAGTTTCTTTAATAATAAACGTGTGAAAACTCAGTTAAGAATATATCGTGATCATATCATGATGACTGGGAACTTTAAGAATTTTAGTATTAACACGAATGATATTGTAGATGTATTTGAGAAACGAAATAAAATTTATATTTGCACTAAAAATGGAAAAAAGCATAAGATAATAACCACAAGTGAAAATAGAAAACAGATTTACGAAGTCATAAAAAGCACTTTCAAAGGAAATTGAATATATAAATATGCATAGAAATGTCGTGCTTTAGTTGGATCAGTTGGAATTACAAGGAGGGTTAATCATCGTGTTTTTTAATCAAAGAAAGAAACTAAACAAATTAAAAGAAAAAGGTATGATTGAACGTATAGGACAAATAATAAAGCATGCTAATGCCGTTATTATTGAATTTTATAAAGATTATAAAGCTTTTGGAAATATTGTTTTAAGAATTCAAGAGAAGGATTTGATACATGAATTTGTAACAGATAGAGGCGATATTTACTACAATGGCAAACCATTATTTTTTACAAAAGACTACTATATGTTAGGTTTTAGTGACTTGACTGCTGTGTATTTGATAATTGCTGTTGAAAAAGTATTTGAGAAAAGAAAGTGTGAATAAAATGAAGAAAATATGTCAAAGTTGTGGTGTCGAGATAACCAGTATTGAGCATTTTGGAAAAAATAGTGACGGAACTCTCAATGAAGATTTCTGCGTGCTTTGCTATGACAATGGAAAGTATAATGAAAATATAACAATGCATGAGATGCTTGAACTAACGCTTAAAGAATTGACGGATGCCGATTCAAATTTAAACATATCTCAAATGCGCGATCATTTAACCAAACTTTATCCAACATTAAAAAGATGGCGCTAGAAAACATAAGAATGATGCAAATTGTATATCAATATATCTAGATTTATAGTTTGTCAAAGATGATAAATATAACCATGATATAATTAAGAAAATGATAATTTATAATTGGATTACTTAAGGGATATAAAGCATATGAAGAAAATGATCGTTTCTTTAGCATCATCATTTGGTCGTGCAGCAAAAGCTATTGGTAGATTTTTCAAAATCATTTTTGTTTCTCTGTGGCAGGCAACTAAATATGTGAGTATCAGAATTGCTTTTACAATCAAGGCGATTTCTCTTTTTATTTGGCGTAATTTTTTATCCTATGTATTCCAATTCTTTATTAAAACTTTCCGTCTTCTATACGCAGGAATCAAGTTTGTTGTTATTAAGACAGCAAGCGGCATAAAAAAAGTGTCTGTTTTTTTATGGCAGTATCTATTGAAATACATTTATCTATTCTTTAAATATACATTCATTTATTTAGGTATTGCATTGCATTTTATCGGCAAAAATATATACAAAGGGTTATTGAATGTTTTTCGTTTTATCGGAGATCATATTATCAAACATATAATTTCTGTAGTTAAAATTATTTCTAATGGCATCAAGCGATTCTTTATTAGTTTTTATAAAGTTAGTCAGTCTATAGGAAGATGGCTTTGGTTAAATGTCTTTAAGCATATTATCAGGTTTATCAAACAAATATATTTAGGACTTAAGTTCATCATCATAAAAACCGGGATAATCATAAAGTATATAGCTATTTTTATATGGAAACATATCATCAAACACATCGTTTGGCTCTTTAAACAAATATATCATGGCATATACTTTATACTAAATAAAATTTATGTAGGCACCTATTACTTATTGAGATTCATTTGGCAAGTCATTTTTGTCAATATCGGTCGATTCTTTAAAAAAGCATGGATATTCCTTAAAAGAAGTGTTGTCTTCATTCTAAAAGGCATAAAATACATGTTAAAGTCAACACCAGAGGTTTTACATCATTTCTCTATGCTGATGTTTATTTATTTCTTGCTAATTGGTCATTTTATTGTTTTTGAATTAATGAAGCACTTATTTTATACAATGCCAGTTTATATCATTAAGTACTTGTATAAAGTGATTAAGCAATTGCTTCGTATGATTTATAAATTAATCAGAATAGTATCTACAATTGTTTTTAATGGTTTACAATACATCTTTAACTTTGTTGTCAAAGTTGTTAATAGATTTATAGATTATTTGGAATACTACTATATCGTCTTGTTGTCACCAATTATTATTCCTATATTTATATTGATGTTTGTTTTGGCAACAATCAAACTGTTATTTATTTTCATATCGATAAGCATCAAAACTTTATTTGGTTATGCTGTACTAGAACGTAATGAAGTCATTTATGTAAAGACAGTCTATCATCCAAGTAAAAATATATTCAGAAATGTTTTGGCATTTAACAATAACTTAAAATACGATTATACTTTTTCAATCAAATTCAAGAGAACTTGGATTTTGGTCAATATGATTGTTTGGGAATTAATATTTCTATTAGTACTTACAAGTATGACCGCTATTTTATTTCTACCGGTGACATTGATTAGTTTCATCATCCATAAGGACACTGATGTAAGCAGTAGAATCATTGTCGTAGGCAAAAAAATCAATGGGCAGTTTAAGTTTAAAAGCGTCCGCTTATTTGGTAAAAAAATGCATGTGCGTATCGAAAATGAAATGCTTGTTGATGCATATACAGAGCAATACCTCATTAAAGATTCAGAAGCACAGTTTCTTAATTTAAGTATTTATGCTGATGATCAAAAGATTTCATCACACAAATTCTTGGTTCAACCAGATTTAGCATATGAAGCACTAAAAGCGTTTAATCTAGTAAAAAACGAATTACTGAGTAAAACATATTACCAGTTTAATTTGCCTACCTTAAAACACGATTACTTAATTGTTAAATACGAAAAGAATTGGAATAGAGATACACTATTAAAAACGGTATTTAAATTGAGACATTTTTCAACTAAAGCAGATTTAAATGTGCTGATTCATAAAGCTGATGGTTCTTTAATGCTTGAACAGGATGTTACCATCAGCAAGCTAGTTAATCCATCAGGCTTGATTAAATTATCAAGAAGCAATAAGGTTCTAAATATGAGAACTGGCGACTTTATAACTGACAAGCTTGACAACAAATACCGTTATGTGTTTGAAGAAACAAGTAACGTCACTAAAGATGGTCAGATCATTTCACCAGATGATGAAATCATCAGTGTCATGGTTGCTATTGATGGTTTTGAGACATATAAATATAAGCTTCAAATCAATATGATTGCAGATGACGAAAGACTCGATCAATATGTTGAAGATTTAAGAAGTGGTTTTCTAGATTTTGAAAACAGCAGATTGCAGCTCTCTGATATCAAAAGAATGGATGATACGTATAAAAAAGTTGATTGGTATATAAATCATGAAAATATATCTTCATTTGCAGATACAAGAAAACTATTTGATTATGTATTAAGTGATCCTAAAATAAAAGTCTATGTTGCGTTTATTTTCAATGGAAAATATGTTCAACGAAAAATAAAAATTGATTTAAATCTGTATCAACAAACAGATTATTTGGTAGAACTATTTAATCTGAAAATGAAAGATACATTTAAAATAGTTGAAGACAAAAATATGAAAATAATGCCATTTGAAAAATGGGCATTATTAAATAATCAATACTATATCGATTTACCACTATTTGGTACAGGAAAGTTGCTGTTTTTAAGATGGATATCAACAGATAAAAGCACATTGAAGTCAACTGGTAAGATTGTTTCCAATGATTTTAAATATGTAGAGTTTAAAGTGGTTTGTTACTACGGATTATGGATTAGAAAAACGTTTAAAGTGACAATCGTAAACATCCAACAAGCTTAATTAGCTTTTAATGATTAAATGAAAACCGGAACTGATAAAGTCCCGGTTTTTTCAATGCTAAGATGTGAATCAAATGTCTTGATACTTATCCGTTTGGTATTGCTCGATTAATGCTTCTAAATCAACTTCCGCATCTTCATCAATGCCTTCAACTGAAAATCCATTTATATTATAGAATTCCTGGATGAATAACTTGGTTCCGGTTAAATTCAAGAAGTTTGGATCTTCTGGTGCATACATTAGGCTTGCTACCGTATCTTGAATATGCGGTTCCATTTCCTTATGGTCTAATCTGATTCTATTTAGGTCATCAACGATTCGATTGTCACCATAAACCATGTCTTTAAATAATCTGTGTTTATGTTCAAGCGTTGTTTCATGTGAATGATTGGATGTCATTACATCAAACAGGTATGAAACATAGATTGGCATTTGCGGAATAAAGACGCTGGCTTTCGAAACAATGGCTTTACTAGAAGAAATCAGGGCTTCACCTTGGTATTTATCCTTGAGTAGATTATTTAACTTCAGTGTCACATTTTCTAAATCTTCTTTAGCTTTACCGATAGTTCCTGAACGATAGATGGCATCGGTATTCTTACCACCAATATAGGTATATGAAATCGTTTTGAAGTTTTTAGCAAGTACGCCATTTTCTTCTAAAAAAGTGACCCAGTCAGACCAGTCGCCACCACCCATGACAAAGACAGTATCTTTGGTTTCTTGTTCAGTTGCAGGTTCAACCGTTAATGGTTCAATGGTCATTGTTTTAATATCAATTGTTTTACCGACAGCAGGTTGACCGATTGGTTTAATTGAAGAGCGAATAAGTTCATCGGTTGCATAATTTTTTCTAGCGCCAGATGCGAGTGAATAAATCAGTAAATCAATGGTTCCAAATTTTTCTTTGATTTCTTCTAGTACACGCTTTTTCATCTCTGGACTGAAAGCATCACCATTAAAATCAACGTGTATTTGATTTAAAGACTTTACTTCGTCTTGGAAGAATAAGTTATTCCAATACCCAGCTGATCCGGTTTTATTGCCTTTTGCTTGGTTTTCAAAAGAAACATTAATCGTGTTGGCATTTGCACTAAAGGCTAAACTAATTCTTGAAGCTAAACCGTAACCTGATGATCCGCCAATAATCAAAACATTTTTAGGACCAGCATAACTTGGCAAGGATTTTACTTCATCAATATAACTTCTAACCATTTTTTGTACACCTAACGGGTGTGCATTTGTAAAAAAATTACTTCTAATTGAAGGTTTAATAACCATAATATTTTTCTCCTAATTAAATTAATTTGAATATCAAATCTCTTGATATATTATACATCAAAAAGTAGGATAAGACACAAAAAAAGAATCAGTCGATGATGTTTGTAGAATATTTAATAACATACATACAGATGATGATTCGTAATGCTATTTAAATCACTACATCAACAATTTAAGTATCATCTAATTTTATGGTTTTAACTGAGAGATTAAAGCTATGTATGTTACACTATAAACAAGATGAAAAGTAATGAATAGTATAATATAATTAATATAGGAGGTTTTTATGAAAGCCAAAAGTGTTAAAGAAGTGATTGAATTAGTTATCTATTTGGTTCTTACAGTTATTCCTCTAGTTTTATCAATACTTGGTATAACACAAACGGACGACATTTATTTAATTGTCATCCTTTATGTTGTCTTTGTAGTAGTTCTTGCCTATATCATCTATTTTGTAACATCAAAAATCAAAGAAAATCGAAAATTTAAACAATCAATGAGCACCAATTATGTTTTGAAAAACATTAAAAGACATTCGGATAGCTTGTTGAAATTTGCTAAAGCAAACGAAAAAAAACTCATAAAAAACACTTCATACAATGAATTTGTTAAAAATCGTTTAGAGGAAAATGAGTTAATAAAAAAATTTAGTAAAGATATTGATAATCGAAAGAAAAAAGCAATTCAAAGTAAACTTGATATTGTTTCTAAAAGATATTCTGATAAGAGCACCATTGAATTGATAAGAAAGTTATCATCAGAACAAGACTTTAAGGTTGCACAATTGATTAGCAAAACATTTATTAGCATGGAACGCTTGTTATTAAATGCAGAGCAGTTTGAAACTAGAATTAAATTCGGACACTATATTTCTAAATACTCTTTTTCTAGTTCAGAAAGACAAAGAGCACTACTGGATTTTCTTGGTTGGACCAACATGATGATTGGTGAAGTTAAAAAAGGAGAAAGTTATATTTTCGAAGGTATAAAAAGGGCAGAAGAAGATCTAAAGTATGTCATAAATGAGAAAGATAAAGCAATATTTATTTATAATATTTGTCGTGGTTATCGTCACTTAGGTTCTGCCAGATTAACTGTTGAAAAAAATCCAGAACAATCAATTGAGTATCTCAAATTAGCAAGCAAACATTTTGATCTGCTGAATTACGATTCAAAAAATGAAGCATATGATGAAATGTTTTATGGTATTAAATATGGGTTTTTAGATGCGCATTATCATGCATTTGTGAACCGTGAAAAAAGTTTGAAAAACTCAGAAAACGATTACGAACATTTTCTAGAAGTCTTTAAGGAATTTGATGCGTTAATCGCTATAACAAAAGATTTTCAAAATAAGCATAGATATGCAAAATCCTTGGTACTGCGTACAAAATATATTGAACTGTTTCATGATCAATACCATAAGTTTAAAAAGATTGATGTTGGTTTGCTAAATGAAACGACATTAAAAACAATGATAAATGAAGATTTAGAAGTTTTACAAATCCTTTTTAAAAACAACATATTCTTAGATGAGGCAACAGAAGAATACATGGAGCAAAAAGTTAAATACTTAAAGTATCAATTAATTGAAACGATAAAAGGAGTTTAAAGAAAATGATAAAAAAAGCAATTGTAACAGGCGGCTCCAATGGTGTTGGTTACGCATTGATTCAAGCTTTATTAAAAAAGAAGTATCAGGTTTACAATATTGATATTGAAAACAGAAGCATTAACCACGAAAACTATTTCATGATGCAAGCAGACATTAGCAATTACGAACAATTGATGAACGTATTAACTCAAATTAAAGATGTTTCAGTACTTATTAATAATGCAGCAATTCAAATTGAAAAACCATTTTTAGAGCAATCTTATGAGGAATACAACCATGTCATTCATACCAACATCATCGGTACAATGAATGTCACAAAAATTGTGCTCAATCAAATGTCAAAAGGTGCACAAATTTTAAACATCAGTTCTGTTCACGGAAAAAAACCAAGAGTAAATAAAATTCCATATGATGCATCAAAGGCAGCACTAGAGATGTTTACAAAAGAACTAGCATTAGAATTGGCACCAAACATTAGAGTCAATGCATTGGCAATCGGAGCAACTTACTCAAAAATGAATGAAAGATTTATCACTGATCCAAAAACTGCAAAAGACTCTAAAAAGAAGATACCTTTGAATCACCTATTTCAACCAGAAGATATTGCAAGTGTTGCTTTAAGCTTAATCTCAAAAGAGTTTAAGTATATGACTGGAACTATTTTTACTTATGATGGCGGTAGATCGCTTTTTTAGAAATGAAAATCTCTTGGTAATGGATGGCTTAGAACATTTGCGATAGAAAAAAACTACATTTTAAAACCCGTCAAAAGGCGGGCTTAAACATATATTTACGATATGATAACTAATAAGATTGACAAGACACTGAATATATCATATAATTTTAGCGTTTGAAACGAGGAAAGATATGAACTTATTTGAATTAACCCATATTGATATAGATTTAAATGTAAAAAGCAAGAGTGAATTATTCAGTTTTATTGCAGAAAAATTGTTTGAGTTAAACCGAGTGACTGCTAGAGATCAATTTGAAGCAGCATTATTGAAGCGTGAAAAGGAAATTACAACTGGCATTGGCGATGGTATTGCCATCCCTCATGCCAAAGATATTTCCGTTTTATTTCCAACGCTTTTATACATCAAGCTAGCAGATGAACTGGCATATGATGCCCTAGATGATTTGCCAGTCAAAGAAGTGTTTGTCATTGCGATGCCCAATTCCTACAATAAAGAGCATTTAACGGTTTTATCTAAGATTGCGAAGATGTTGCTGGTTCCTGAAATCAAAGAAAAGCTTAAAAAGCTACAAAGTAAACACGTATTATTTGAACTGATTAGTCATGGGTTACAAAAAGATTGATTTCAAATGTCAAAGGCAATAAGCCCTTTGACATTTTTTTGGTATATGATAAGATATTTTTGGAGATGAATATGCGTGTAGAAATGTGGTTTGACTATAACAAGGAAAGTTTTGAAACAATACTGAATTTAGAAGAGGCGCTAAATACTTTTGTTCATGCCAAAAAAGTTGAAGTATTTTTTAGATCGCTACCCAAATCAGATGAAAATTATAGTTATCATGAGACATTTCAATATGGCAGAAAAAAAGGACTTGGTCTAAGTTACTTAAATGCTATCTTCAACATTTACTTTTTAGAAAGTGATTTGCTTGAATCATTGGATGCATTAACGAATGGGTTTGATTTAAATCAAAATGATTTGAGTTTGAGTTTAGCAGAAAAAAAGGTAAGGCATATTGTTTTAAATCAATTGGAACATGCAACGCTCCAAAAAATAAATGATGCACCAACAATCACTTTTAGTCACGGTTTTAAACTATTTGGCATAAAAACTGCTCAAGAAATCAAAGATGTACTGATTAAAATGTATGAGAAAGACACTGGTATCGAGTATTGTGAAGAAAATTGTGAAAGATGATGTGATTATCGTCTTTTTTTTGTAATAATTGACAATAATTTAAAATATAATGGTATACTTAACAAGGCTTAAAAAACGAATATAGAAATAAGGGATAATAGATGTCAGTTTTATTTAATGATTTACCAATTTTAGAAACAACCAAAGAAGCACTTACACAATTAGGGTTTGAAATAGCAACGCCGATTCAAGCACTTGCCATTCCAAAGATGATGGAAGGACTTGATTTAATCGGTCAAGCGCAAACCGGAACCGGTAAGACTTTTGCTTATGCCATTCCAATGGTAGAAAAGACCGATACCAGTAAAAAGGTAACGCAAGGACTTATTTTAACACCAACCAGAGAACTAACCACTCAAGTATTTAAAGAGATTTTAAAGCTGGTTAAGTTCTATCCACAACTAAAGGTTACGACCATTGTTGGTGGCGAATCTTACGACAAGCAATTCAGAGAACTTGCAAAGCATCCGCATATCATTGTGGCAACCCCTGGTCGGATCATTGACCATATTGATAGAGGGACCGTTAATTTATCAAATGTTGATATCTTGACACTGGATGAAGCAGATGAAATGCTAAAGATGGGATTCCAAGAAGATATTGAAAGAATTCTTCAAACAATTCCAGCAACCAGACAAACTGTGCTGTTTTCTGCAACGATGCCGGCATTCATTAGAAAGATTGCTAAACAGTATCAAAAGAACCCAGAGTTAATCAAGATCGAATCAGCAACGTTAACGCTTGAAAAGACGACGCAAGGATACTTTATCGTTAAAGAAGGCGACAAACCAAATCTTTTAAAGCGCGTACTTGATTTTGAAAATCCAAAGACGGCAATTATCTTCTGTAATACCAAAGCAGATGTTGACAGAATTGCAGCAGCGCTTCAAGAAGCTAATTTCACAGCAGATGCATTGCATGGTGACTTAAAGCAATCACAAAGAAACTACGTAATGAGCAGATTTAGAAATAAACAGCTTTCGCTTTTGATAGCAACCGATGTTGCTGCCAGAGGCTTAGACGTTTCAGATGTTGAAATCGTTATTAACTATGATTTACCACAACAAGATGAAGTTTATGTGCATAGAATCGGTAGAACTGGTAGAGCCGGTAAAAAAGGTAAAGCCTATTCATTTGTCACACCTAGAAAACGCCGCATGATTGAAATGCTTGCACATTATACTAATGCAGAAATCAAAAAGATGGAAATTCCTGATGAGGATGCAATTTACTTGCAAAGATTAAAATCATTCAAACACGATTTAAAGATCTCTTTACGTAAAGAAGCACCAAATCATTTGGCATTACTATCAGATATCGTAGTTGATGAGGAGACAAAAGAACTATTAATCAATTCACTCTTAGACGGCATCATGCCACAAATGAAGAAGTATGATGAAATCGAAGTGCTGACTGATAAAAAGGTTAGAGAAAACAGAACGTCAAGAGATACGAGAGTTGCCGGTAAACTATCTAGAGACGGTCAATCATCTAGAGATGCAAGACCTGCTAGAACCAATGCTGGCTCTAGTGCAAGATATGAAGACTTTGTCATCAATCTTGGTAAAAAAGACGGCATGAGTCCACAAAACCTATTTAAGATCATGGAAAAGGAATACGGCATTTATTCTAAGAACATCGGTGATATCAAACATAATTCCAGCGATACAGTATTTGGTTTAAAACGTGAAATCATTTCTAAACTTAAAAAGGATAAGACCTTTGATTATCAAGGCAAGCAAGTCAATATTAAAACATTCAAAAGATAGCAAATCACCGCTATCTTTTTATTTTATAACGTAAAATAAAGAAGACATGTCACCAATAAAACGAAGGAGAACACACATGGGAAAAGTCATACTTTATTTAGGACTGTCACTTGATGGCTATATTGCAGATAAAGATGGCGGTTATGCCTTCTTAAATAATTATAGCGATCCAAGTGTCTATGATTATGAAACCTTTTTATCCAGACTAGGTACTATCATTATGGGCAGGGTTTCATTTGATTTAGCTAAGAAGGCTAGTCCAACTTGGGAATTTGATGGATTCAAGACATATGTTTATTCAAGAAGTGAACATCAGTCAACCGAAAAGATTGCTTTTACGCGTTTAGCACCAACTGAACTGGTTAAAAAGATTAACAGTGAGAGCGACAAAGACATCTGGTTGTTTGGTGGCAGTGAAATTATTGACATCTTTGTCAAAGAAAATGCCATTGATGAATACTGGTTATATTATGTGCCAGAAGTACTTGGTGATGGCATTCCGCTGTTTAAGACACCTGTATTAGATAGATTAAATGTTCAGTCAATTAAACAGTATGACAATATTATTGAAATGAAGTTAGTACCAAAGAAGGAGGATTCATAAATGAAAAAGAAAGCATTGATTATCATTGATGTACAAGAAGGTATTGTTGATTTTAAACCATATAATTTTACTGAAACACTTGCAAATATCCAAACATTATTAGCACATGCCAGAAAAAACAATTTTGAAGTGATTTGGGTGCAGCATGAAGCAGATGATTTAGCGCTTTTTCAAGGCAATCCTAAATTTGAAGTCTATTATGAATTAAAACCTGAAACAAATGAAAAAAGAGTTACTAAACAACATAACTCAATCTTTAAAGATACGGATTTGGATGCTTATTTGAAAGGCAAAAATATTGACACATTAATACTTTGTGGGATGCAAACCGAATGGTGTATTGATAAATCAATAACCGTTGGTTTTGAGCTAGGCTATCATTTAATTGTTCCTCATCAAAGTCATACCACCATGGATATGGATTTGATGACTGCTAAAGACTTATACAAGTATTATCATTACTTTGTTTTTCCAGCGTTTGCAAGAACGATTTCGGTTGAAGAAACCCTTAAAATAGTTTAAAGAAAAAAGGCGACTACAAATGAAACTATTTGTTTGTGCTATAATATAAAAAAATAACCTACACTATGTGTATATAAGGAGATTGGATGAAAAACAAAATTTATATATTGTTTATGGTATTATCAATTATCCTTACGGGTTGTATGAAACAAGAAGCAGATGTAGAAAGTTATATGAATCTTTTAGAGATTGAAACGACTTATCATCCTTTTAATGAAGGATTTTATATTGGATCATCACCTGAAATTATTGCCAATAACGCACCATATATCTTTATTGCACACATTGATGATTTTCGGCTTGTAGATTTTGAAGATTGGCACATTGACGCCTATGTACCTTTTGCTGAAGATCTGATTTTGATTTCGCAAATCAAAATGATCAAAGGCAACATTCCATTTGACAAATTAGCGCTTGAATTTCAAACGGATTATACAGTGCATGCAAATGAGTTTATGAATAAAGGTGTCTATTATTTATTTGCTCCTTATTGGCGAGCTTCTGGCATTCTATATTTAGGGGAACAAAATATAAAGATTCTACCCGACAGTTATGATCCAACACTGCCTCTCGATCGGCAAAGTGCATATGTTTATGGCATTTATAGCAGTTTATATGAGTTAACAAGATAACTTTTAACGATGATTCGCATAAAAAATACCTCCTAATGATCATGATCATAGAGGCATTTTTTTATTGATTGCTTCAAATACTCAGTCTTTTACTTAAATGACTTCAAAGAGTAACTGAAAGGTAATGTTTTTACCTGCAATTGCTTGATAAGTCTCACGGTCTTTTGGTTCGTCTAATCTAATTTCTACAGTTACTTCAATTGAGTTTTTTGTAATTGATATCTTATTACCGAAAAGTTCATCGTTGATGGTGATTTTTACCAAATCATGATGGTTAGACTGATTGTCAATTCGAATATTCGTTACTTTTGACAATAAAAGATAAGTACCATCGTTAAATGAACCAACATCAATGGTGTAAGTTAAGGTAATGACTTCGGTCTGACCTTTGAAGATTGCTTTCCCCTCTGGTACTAACCTTTCTTCCGTGTTAAAAGATGCAACATCAATAACTAATGATTGATTGGTTGCCGATAACCTATTGGCTGGTAGTTTGTCTGCTGGTTTTTGTTCGTCGTATATAAACATCGATAAAGATGCTACACTCACCAAAAGAAATACACCAAAGAGGAGTTTGATTATTTTATTCATTTTATGCCTCACTTTTTTAAAATGAGGGCGTCGAAATTGAAAGCTTTCTTTAGAAAATAAAAAAGACTTCCTGAAGCTGCAACTGGCTGCCATTTCGAATAGGCCCTATAGCTTTGCGTCCTTACGTTTCCATAAGTTTGCCGATTTATCAGAAGATGGTCTTCTGCGTTTTAATGTGGTAATACCACGAATCTATTGTATCACATAAAAGTCATGTTTTACAAGACCTAATTTGATTTTCTTAAAATTGGCTTATAAATAGTATTTATAAATAAAAAATGATACAATATTTAAGTAAACAAGTGAGGAGGATTTTTAGTGGCACATCTCTTTGAACAAATACCAGATACGCTATTTAATGTATTATCCTCTCCTAATAAAAAAATATATGTTGATTGCTTGTTCATCATTTATGATGCGACCAATTCTTTAGAGGATGCTTTCCAAGGGGAAAGAAGTTATGTCATTGGTAAATTAGTTGATTATTTTGATGAACTAAAAGACGTCTTTGAAGTGGATGATCAAGAAACATCAACCTCGCGTCAAAAATCAGTTGCAGTGATTAATGTTTTAAAATCAAATGGCTGGTTAGGGGAAGAGGAATTAGGGGATTATAAGACTTCTTTAAATTTATTTGATTATTCAATAAAAATTTTGGATTTATTAAAACGCATAGAGATTGGCGAACAAATGGAGTATACCGGAGAAATATATACCGTGTACTCACTTTTATCGTCTTTTGACATCAAAGATGGCTTGACGATTATTGAGCAGGCATACAAAAAGATTGAGGATGTTTTAAGAAAACTAAAAACATTGAAAGCCAATATTTATCGATATTATTATGATTTAGTCAAAAGACAAAGTAAAGACAATTTGCATGCCGTGTTAGAAAAACTGTTGATTGATTATAAGACCAACTTTTTTGATAGTGCGTATTACCAGTTAAAGACGACTGATTCACTGCCTAGATATAAACGTGCAATTTTAGAAAGCATTGGCAGAATCTATCAAAATGACCAGTATTTAGATCAAATGGCTAACCAGGCAATCGTTCAACGAAGAAAAATAGAATTCAATGACGCCTTCAATTATGTCGAAGAACGCATTAGATATATTAAAGATTCGGTGGAATCAATTGAATTCTTAATTACAGCGATTGATGATAAAAATGAACTATACATCAATGCAGCAGCATCAAAGATTATGTTTCTTACCAATACCTCAGAGAATTTAGAAGGACTGCTCAATAAACTATTTAAAGTCATTTTAAAAGAAAAACAACTTGATTATGACAGCATCTTTAATTTAGTCAGAGTCAGAAACCTAGATGACAATTCACTGCAGACGGTTAGACGTCAAAGAATTGATCCGGTGGCAGAAGAGATTAATTATGAACAAGAAATACCAGAAGACGTTAAAGAAAGAAAGATGGCATCCTTAATTCGTGCCAACATCTTCTCTAAGAGTGAAATCAATTCACATGTCACTTATTTATTATCGGATAGCGATTCGATTAAGGCATCCGAAGTGCCTTTGGAATCGAACGAGGATTATGTCAAACTGATATTGATATTCTTGTTCAGTAAATCAGTTGGTATGAAGTATGATGTTAGGTTATTGAATTATGATGCCAGAATTGGTGGTATCAGGTTCAATGAATTTGAAATTTATAAGAAGGGGTTGAAATGATGATTGCAAAAACAGCAGCACTCAAACAATTAAATGAAGAGTTATCTTTACTAAAAGAATCTGAAAAGGCAACCTTTTCCAGAGTCGTCAACAAGCTTTTTCAAGTCAATTACATTACCAGAAAAAAGATTGCAGATGCCAATGACTACCGTTTCATTTTGGCATATAAAGAAGTCTTTGCCGCCTATTTTAATTTAGCAGATTTTGAATTAGAGATTAAGCGTCATGAAGAAGTGGTCTTTATTAAAAATGTTTCTTCCTACAATCATTTAAGATTAAAGAAGGAAGAAAGTATACTACTCTTAATCATTCGGATGGTTTATCAGGCGAAAATGGATGTTGTCACCTTAGATGAAAACGTTGAAATCTATTTGTCAGACATTCATAATGAACTGTCTAAAATCGGTTATTTAGATAACAAACGGATGACTAAAGACAGACTTAAGCCAAGTCTGCAACTGCTTAAGAATTATAACATCATTGATTATATGGACAGAAGATTGCATGATGATACCAGAATCAAGATTTATCCGACGATACTCTTTGTTGTCAACGTTGACAACATTAAGGATATTCTTGATCACTTGGATCAATACTTAGAAGGAGGTAGTGAAAGTGAAGAGACTGACGAAGATTAAACTCGTAAACTGGCATTTGTTTTCAGACCAAACGATAAGTATTAATGATAATACCTTAATTTCAGGTGAAAACGGATCTGGTAAGTCAACCCTTTTAGATGCCTTGCAGTACTTATTGGTTGGTGGAAAATCTGGTGCGAAGTTCAATATTGCTGCAACCGATGAAGCCAAACGTACCTTAGAAGGGTATGTTAGAGGACGCATTGGTGCCGAAAACAAAGAGTACTTAAGACCAGGAGACGTCATTTCGCATGTAGCATTAGAGTTTTATGATGAACAAATTGACCAATACGGCATCATTGGCTGCATTCTTGAAGTGCCTAAAGGCGGTACTTTAAAGGAAAGATTTTATTTATTGAATAACTTAAATGTTCATGATGGCATTTTCATGGAAAAGAAAAAGCCTAGAGACTATAAATCAATGAAGGCGTATCTTAAATCAATCCAATTTGATTTAGAGCCTTTTAATACCCAAAAAGAGTATAGAGACGCTTTGGCTAAATACTTTGGTATTGATGCCAAGAAATACGCTAAGATTCTACCTAAGGCTTTAGCATTTAGACCAATTGATCTACAAACGTTTG
>CAZIZJ010000010.1:0-18703 GCA_964543675.1 uncultured Acholeplasma sp.
TACTGATTTAGTGGTTGAACTCATTGCTGATCACATATGGGCAGGTGGTTCTGAACATGCAAGAAATGGCGTAGTCTTTAATCCGAACATTCCGACTGAAGAATCATTTACGATGCCTTATAAATGGGGAACCAGCGGTAAGGTGGTTGCTACCAAGCCATTGTCGCATCAAGGAACCATCATTGATGAATTCTGGTTACAATTCAAGGACGGGAAAGTCGTTGATTTTGATGCGAAAGTAGAAAAAGAAGCACTACAAAACATTTTAGATTTTGATCCGAATTCAAGATACATTGGCGAGATTGCTTTAATTGCCCATGACTCACCGATCTCAAACACCAATATTTTATTCCTGAATACATTGTTTGATGAAAATGCCAGCTGTCATATGGCACTTGGTCGTGCCTATCCAATGAATGTCAAAGATGGTCACACAACATCAATTGAGGACTTGGAAAAGAAGGGTTACAACAATTCAATGAGTCATGTGGACTTCATGTTTGGTTCAAGTGACATGAAAATTGTTGGTACTAAACAAGATGGTAGTCAAGTGATTGTGTTTAAAGATGGGAATTTTGTTATCTAAGGAAGCGGTTGCTTCCTTTTTTCTTGCATATGATTTGATAATATTTCGAATTCGTAATAATATAGAAATAATGAAAAATGTTAGACATCAAAGGAGAAGCAAATATGTCAATTAAAATCGGAGTTATTCTTGCCTCAATCAGAGAGGGCAGAAATGGTGAAGCTGTTGCTAACTGGGTGTTAGAACAAGCCAACTTAAGAAGTGATAAAGACGTTAGTTATCGTCTGATTGATTTAAAAACCTATGATT
Source organism: uncultured Acholeplasma sp. (assembly GCA_964543675.1). Lineage (GTDB taxonomy): Bacteria > Bacillota_I > Bacilli_A > Acholeplasmatales > Acholeplasmataceae > Acholeplasma. The sequence continues at coordinate 836 of CAZIZJ010000010.1, forward strand.
TACCGTTTTTAGGTAAAATGCCAACAGAAAGTCAAGCAGCAGCAATTGACGCTTGGTCAAACGATATGGCATCCTATGATGGTTATATTCTAGTAACACCTGAATACAACCATGTGGTACCAGGAACGCTTCAAAATGCATTCCAGTTCTTAAAACCTGAGGTTGCCAATAAGGCATTGGCGTTTGTTGGTTATGGTTTTTTAGGGGCTGCAAGAGCAATCGTTGGATTTAGAGCACATTTAGTGTATCAGCAAGTAGCAATCGTTCAGCAACAAATCAATTTATCATTCAATGTGGATTATAAAGACTTTGGTACCGATAAAGCAGCATTTACACCAGGTGCTTGGCATTTACCAGAAGTCAAGACAATGATTGATCAATTAATTGGTTGGTCTAAAGCACTTAAAGCATTAAGAAACGGTGACATCAAATAAAAAAAATGAGCTCTGATAATTTCAGAGCTCTTGCTTTTTATGGAATAAACACGATACAACTTGGTTCAGGTACGTTTAAGTTCTTAATAAACTTTAAATCCCCAGATTGTTGGTTTCTAGCGAATATCGATACATTGTTTGAATGCATATTGCCAACAACGATATGTGATTCGTCTAAAGACAAGTTAAAGTCTCTTGGGTGCTTTCCTTGGGTATTATAAATCTTTTGTTGTTTCAAGGTACCGTCACTATTAATTAAGAAGTGGGTTAATGAATCATAGCCTCTATTTGAGACGTATAAATGTTTAAAGTCATGGGTGATGCGGATGGCGGCAGATGAGATACCTGAGAACTGTTTGTCAATCGTTGAATACTTTTTAACAAACTCCATTTTCTCATTATAGACATAGATTTCATGGGAATACTCAGTCAAACAATAAATGTATCCTTTTTCTGAGGTCACCAAATGTCTTGGTCCAACTCCTTTATGCAATGTTAAATCTTTTTTAGAAACAAGTTTTAACTTGTCATTGATTTCATAAGTAAAAATAGTGTCTAGCCCTAAGTCAACAACAAACAAAGTTTGAAGTCGTGTATCATAAATGACCTGATGCGCGTGAGACCCAGTTGGATAAATGATTGTTTGAAGCTTTTTAGTCTGTGTACCTTCAAATCTATAGGTAGACATTTGTCCAACATGATAGTTTGCTGTAAAGATCATTTGCAGACTTGGCTCATAAAAAATGTGAGCAGGTGCGTTTGCCTCAGAATGATCCTCATAAACCAATGTGCCATTTTGATAAATCTCAATACCACCTCTTGCCAAGGTAAACAAGTAGCCTTCTTGAAGTGTAAAATAAGTAGGATTGAATAAACGATTGTAAAGTGTTACTTTTTCATCTTCAACCAAGTAGATGCCTTCAGATTGATTTTTAGTATAAGTGCCAACTAAATATTTCATATTGTTCCTCAACTTTCCTTTTTTATTATACCATCTATATAAAATCTGCGTATTGAAACTTGACTAAAAATAAAGTATGATATAATGTAGAAGTATGAATTTGCTAGAACTGTAGGAGGTTTTAACATGGCAGCAGTATACGATAAGGTTAAACAGCTCATCGTTGAGGAATTAGCAGTTGATGAAGCTTTAGTAGCACCAGAGGCTAGACTAGTTGAAGACTTAGGAGCTGACTCAATTGATGCAGTGGAACTGATTATGACAGTAGAGGATGCATTCTCTATCGAAATTTCAGATGAAGTTCTGCAAAACATTAAAACTGTTAATGATTTAGTATCATATATCGAACAAAATCAATAACAAAAAATAATCTCCTAGATATAGGGGATTTTTTTTACATTGAATTATGCATGATTTTTCATTATAATGGATATCATGGAAGAAGGTTTTATCGTATGAGATATTATGATTATCAAGCAATCGAAAAGAAATGGCAAAAACATTGGTTGGACTTAAAACTATTTAAGACAAAAACCGATCGTTTTCATCCGAAATACTATGTTTTGGATATGTTTCCATATCCTTCTGCATCAGGACTGCACGTCGGTCACGTCGAAGGATATACGGCGACCGACATCATTTCTCGTTTTAAGCGGATGCAAGGCTATAATGTGTTACACCCAATGGGATGGGATGCTTTTGGTCTGCCTGCAGAACAATACGCGATTGCAACCGGTAAAGACCCTAGAACATTTACCTATCAAAACATTAAGAACTATAAACGTCAAATCATCGAATTAGGCAAAGGTGTTGACTGGGATAGAGAACTTGCAACAGCAGATCCTGAGTATTACCGATGGACACAGTGGATTTTCAAGAAGTTTTATGAAAATGGACTCGCTGTTATAAAAGATGTTGAAGTCAATTGGTGTGAAGGACTAGGTACTGTGCTTGCCAATGATGAAATAGAAATCATTGACGGACAGATGGTATCTGAACGCGGTCATTTTCCAGTCGTTAAAAAACCAATGCGTCAATGGGTATTAAAGATTACTGACTATGCTGAAAGATTATTGCAGGATTTAGAGTTATTAGACTGGTCCGAAAGTTTAAAGGAAATGCAAAGAAACTGGATTGGCAAGTCATCTGGAGCAATGATTGATTTTGAAATTGCCGGAACTGATGCCAAGTTCACTGCATTTACGACCCGTCCTGACACGTTATATGGTGCTACTTATTGCGTATTATCACCAGAACATCCGCTGGTTTTGGAAATTACTACCGAAGATGAAGCTGAAGATGTTAAAAAATATATTAGACAGACCAAGTCAAAATCAGATTTAGAGCGAATTTCTGATAAAACAAAGACTGGTGTTTTTACTGGTGCATTTGCCAAACATCCAATTACGAATCATTTATTGCCAATTTGGATTGGCGATTACGTCTTACCACAGTATGGCACAGGTGCCGTGATGTCGGTACCGGCGCATGATGAAAGAGATTATGAGTTTGCTATGAAATATGGCTTAGAGATCATCGAAGTCATTAAAGGTGGTACTGAGGGTGCGTTTGAAGGTGATGGCATCCATCATCATTCAGGCATACTTGACGGTCTTTATAATGATGAAGCCAAAGCTAAAATGATTGAATACCTTGAAAAAAGAAAGATTGGCTATGGACATCATACGTACCGTATGAGAGATTGGGTATTTTCACGTCAGCGTTATTGGGGTGAACCATTTCCAGTCATTTATGATGCCAACGGCAACATTCACTTAGTACCCGATGAAGACTTACCGCTTGAACTGCCATATCTTGAATACATTAAACCATCAGGGACTGGCGAGTCACCACTTGCCAATGCCACTGAATGGTTAAATGTTGATATGAATGGCACCAAAGGCAGAAGAGATACCAATACGATGCCGCAGCTTGCGGGCTCATCTTGGTACTATATTGGTTATTTATTGAAAAATCACTTAGGATATTTGCCTTTTGATTCAGCAGAAGCCAAAGCAGTGCTAGATCAGTTTTTACCAGTTGATTTATATGTTGGTGGTACAGAACATGCCGTCGGACATTTGCTTTATGCAAGATTCTGGCATAAAGTGTTTTATGACCTAGGATTTTTATCAACCAAAGAACCATTCTTGAAATTGATTAATCAAGGAATGATTTTAGGTGATGATCACTCAAAAATGAGTAAATCCAAAGGCAATACCGTTTCTCCTGATGAATTGTTTTTGTCGCATGGTGCAGATGCCTTAAGAACCTTTGAAATGTTCATGGGACCTTTGGAGGCTGAAAAACCTTGGAGTGATGAAGGACTTGATGGTTCAAAAAGATTCTTAGATAGAGTTTGGCGCATGTTTGATTTTGAAATTTCAAATGATAATGTCAAAGAACTGGATACCATGTATCATCAAACAATTAAAAAAGTAACCGATGATTATGAAAGACTGGCATTTAATACTGCCATTTCACAAATGATGATATTTGTTAATGAAGTTTATAAGGTACAGCGAATTGGCAAGAATCAGGCAAGAGGATTACTTAAACTATTGAATCCAATTGCACCACATGTCACCGAAGAGTTAAATGAAACAGTTTTGAAGCATCACGAAGAACTCATTTATTCGGAATGGCCAAAATATGATCCTGCCTTTTTAGTAGTCAATGAGGTTGAAGTTGTTGTTCAAGTCAACGGTAAACTACGTGCTAGACTGAATGTTAAACGTAACATGGTGGAACAAGACTTGAAAGCTTTAGCACTAGCACATGACAATGTCGTAAAACATACTGAAGAATTCACGATTGTTAAAGTGATTGTTATACCGAACAAGATTGTTAATATCGTTGTGAAATAATTATGAAAATGTATAAACTGCACATATTTAAAAAAGCACCTTAGTACTTCCAAAAGAAGATAAAAGGTGCTTCGTTTTTTGTTTCATAAGGTAACTTGATGACTTGATATTTGATGGTGTGCTTATCAAGAAATGACTGAATAGCAACCACCTCTTTCAACCCTTCGATATGTCCAGGGTAACCAACAACCAAGATGAATCCTTTTTTATTTTTATGGAGTAACTCCAATGCCTCAATGGTAGTTAGATAGGTTGTTGTTACAAGATGGGATTTTCCTGGTAAATAGCCTAGATTGAAGATGACGCCATCATAATCATCAACAGCTTTGGTGATTGTAGTATGGCTTTTTTGATGATACGTAATGTTTGGATAATCCTTAGTTGATGCCTTTGATTGATCAATGGCAGCTTTCTGTATATCAAATGCATGAACGTGTTTCACATGCTGGGCAAGAAACAACGTATCATGTCCATTACCACAGGTGGCATCAACAATGATGCTTTGCTTATTTACTTCATTAAGAATGATCTGATGTGCTATGTCGGTGACGTGTATTTTCTTCATAATAGTCTCCTTGATACGCATTTAGTTTTCTCATGAGTTTATCAATTTCGTTGGCAACAACAAATTTCTTTTTGGTCCAAGTAGGAGCAATCAGCATTTCCTCTGGTGCGTCTCCCGTGACACGATGCACAATGATGTCTTTTCTTAACCATAAGAGCTGGTTAACCGTGATATCAACATATTCCTCAAGCGTCAATAAATTCCAAGGTTTTTTCAAGTATTCATAACCCATTTTGGTTTTTTCCATTAAGTGGAGCATATGAATTTTAATGCCTTGAATGTCTAAGGTATTTAAGTGCTTGACGGTATCAATCATCATCTCTTTGGTTTCGAAGGGAAGACCATTGATAATGTGGACTACGACATCTAGATTTTTAGCTCTTAATTTCTTGACGGCATCATCAAATGTCTTTAAGTCATGGGCACGATTAATTAAATCCGAGGTTGACTGGTGAATCGTTTGCAGACCAAGTTCGACTTGAATATGTTTTCTTTTATTTAAGTCTGCTAAATAATCAATAACATCATCAGGCAATGAGTCAGGACGGGTGGCAATCGATAACATCACAATGTTTGGATCAAGGGTAATCGCTTCTTCATAAATCTCTTTTAATTTAGGTAGCGGTGCATGAGTATTGGTGTTTGCCTGAAAATAGGCGATGTATAAACCCTCGCTCCATTTATGATGCATCACTTCCTTGATTTTTTCAAACTGCGTCTTTAATGAATCTCTTTTATCACCAGCAAAATCGCCTGAACCCATCCATGAACAAAACGTACAGCCACCGGATGCGACTGTTCCATCAATATTCGGGCAAGTAAATCCAGCATTTAAGGCAATCTTAAAAACCTTTTTCTGGTATTTGTTGCGATAATAATTATTTAGGGTATTATAATGTTTTTCAGCAGTAATCAAGTTCATGTTTTCACCAAATATTATTTTACCATATCAGTATTGATATGTTATAATAACCCTACAAGGAAGTGTTGTATGTACCAGCGATTTAAAAGAGGTTTAGTCAAACCTTCAGAACTGTCATTGTATTTGAAAGATTCTTGGGCTAGAATAGGGACTTACTTTTTTTTATTGACCCTGATTATTATGCTGCCTTTTTTTATTACAGAATACACAACTGCTGGTTTTACAGGACATCAAATGTCAGTTATTTCAGCAGAATTTCAGCAACGACTAAGCGGACCTTATGAAATTGTGGATGGCGAGTTAACGATACCTTCAGAAAATCTGCAAGATGTTAAATATGTTTCAATCGATTTATATACGATTGGCTTGATTAATCGACCAAGTAATTTAGAATATCAGGTCATTGAATTGGTGTTTACCACAACTGGTATTAGATATTCGGTATTAAGAAGCAACAGCATGCTCTATCCATATAGTGAAATCGGATTGGAAAATTTTAGTTTTAATGATTATTCGAGTCAAAATAAAGACAGGCTGATTTATGCGCTTAATCAAGTTTTAAGCAGCAATCAAGTGAGCAACAAAACTTTTCAAACCATGATTTTCTGGTTTTCAACGATATTTGAACTGATGTTCTTGATTTTGATTGCATCACTATTCAATCGTGGACAAATGGCATATCCATTTAAACTTAAAATCGCTGTTTATGCATCAACCATTTATGTGATGTGCAGTTTGCTGGCTGTTTTATTTGGATTCGGGTTACTGGTCTATGCTGGTATCTTGATGTTAGTCATTTATATGAACCGAGCATTTTCGCAGATAATCATTTTATAAGAGGGGCAAATGGCAAATAAGTTTGAACTGTTTTTACAGCAGGCACAATTAAATAAACATCCACTTTCAACAGCAAAGCTAAAAGGTGTTACTGCGCAAAAAGAAGCAAAAAGGCTTATTTTTAATATTGCATTTGAAGAATTGATGAGTGCACCACAAATGAGTTTGTTCATTAGTCAGCTGCAAACCTTTTTTGCTAAACCGAATGTGGTAATCCATGTTGACTATCAATTCAGTTTTAAAAACTATAATTTAAAAGATTTGTACAAAGGTTACTATGACATGATTATTCATAAAGCCGGCGAATCATATGCATCGCTTTTAGTTTTTAAGAATTTCAATGTTGAATACCAAGACAATACGTATTATGTTGTCGTTGAAAAAGACAGTACATCTGTTAAAAAATATTTCCCTGAATTAAAGAAGCAGTTTGCCAAGCATGGTTTAGACGTTAATTTTGAACTTAAAATTAGTGAAACATTAATCAGCGTCGAAGAACAGGTCAGTAGAAACATTCAGGAACAAAAAGAATCGATGGAAAGACTGGTTAAAACAAAGAAGGACGTTGTCTTAGATCAAAAGATTACTTTTGTTAAATCATCACCTTCAGCCGTATCGATTAAAGAGATTCCGACCACCCAATACGAACTGGATAAATACAAGAATCAAAAAGGTGATATTAATTTTTTAATTGAAGGTGAAGTTTTTAAAACCGATTACCGTGAATTCAAAAATAGTAAAACACAGAAAATAACACGTCTTTTGACTTTTTCAATCTTTGATCAAAGTGATGCCATTACCGTTAAAAGATTTGTCAATTCAGACAAAGAAATCCATATCGCCAAAGAACTCAAAGTAGGCGATATGATTCAAGTATCGGGCGATGCGCAATTTGATACATATCAAGGCGAAGTCATTTTAAGTGCTAGAGCATTTCATCAAATTGAGCGCATCAAGAAACAAGAAAGAATGGACAAAGCCAAAGACAAGCGCATTGAATTTCATTTGCATACCAAAGCATCACCAATGGATGCCGTTTCATCGATTGAAGATTATGTAGATACCTTGGTTAAGTGGGGACACGAGGCGTTTGCTATTACGGATAGAAACGGGTTATTTGCATATCCGGATTTATATAAAGCCGTCAAAGGTAAAAAGATTAAACCAATTTATGGTGTTGAACTCGATTATGTCAATGATGAGGCGTTTAAGATTACCTCCGATTATGACACAGACTTCTTATTGAAAGAAGCAAGTTATGTTGTTTTTGATATTGAAACGACTGGTCTTTCCCATGTCAGAGATAAGATTATCGAAATTGCTGCATATAAAGTGGTTGGTGGCATGATTGGCGAGCGATTTGAAGTATTGATTAATCCTGAAGAAAAGTTACTGGATATTACGATTAATTTAACCAACATTACCGACGAGATGCTACAAGATCAAGAAACAATTGATAAGGTATTGCCAAGATTCTTTGAGTTCATTAAAGGTTCAGTTTTAGTCGCTCATAATGCTATGTTTGATATCGGGTTCATCTACGAAAAAGCCAAAGAACTTAACATTGAACATGAAGATTTTGCCGTGATTGATACGTTAAACCTTGCAAGATACTTCTATAACAGCAAGAGTAAAGAAGTCAATCATGCAAGATTCTACAAAAATGATTCAGGTAATATTCCAGATTTAAAACGTTTTAATTTAAAAGCGACGACCAAGTTCTTCAAAGTAACGCTTGATGCACATCACCGTGCAGTATCTGATGCTTATGCGACAGCTGAAGTATTTATTCAAATGCTGCAGAATCTCTATAAAGAAGAAATCATGACTTATTATGAAATCAATGCAGCACTTGAACTAAATGAAGTATGGCGTCATCCAATTCCTAAATATGCAACCTTGCTGGCTCAAAATCAAGCAGGATACAAGAATCTATTTAGAATTGTTTCTGATGCATTAACGACCCATTATGACGGTGGACCCAGACTGGTTAAATCGGCACTTAACAAATATCGGTCAGGCATTTTAATTGGTAGCGGTTCTGATAGCGGCGAAGTCTTTGAAGCAGCACTTAACTTAAATGATGAAGCATTGAAAAAGGCAATCGCTTTTTATGACTATATCGAGGTTCATCCAATTCAGGCATATGCTCACTTGGAAGGGAACTTAGGCGAGTTTTCAAAAGAGATTTTGCAGGCAATCATCAAAAAGATTGTGACCTACGGAAAAGAATTGGGTAAAATCGTTATTGCCACTTCAAATGCCCATTACTTGGATCCTGAGGATAAGAAATACCGAGACATTTATATTCATACGAAATCAGTTGGCGGTGGACTCCATCCTTTGGCAGGATATGAGGTGTCACCAGACCAGCATTTATTAACAACCAGTGAAATGCTCGAAGCATTCAGTTTTTTAGATAGTGAAACAGTAAATGACATAGTGATTACCAACACCAAGAAGCTAAATAGCATGATTGATGCTGTGCAGGCTTTTCCTAAAGAACTTTATTCAATTGCTGATGATGCATTCAAAGACACTTTAGGAATTGATTCAATTGCTGGTGAAATGGAAAAGATTGTCTATGAAAAGGCACATAGCCTATACGGCAAGGAACTGCATCCGATTGTTGATGCAAGAATCAAACGAGAACTTAAAAACATCATTGATAATCAGTTTGCCCCAATTTATTATATTTCGCATTTGCTTGTTAAAAAATCACTCGAAGATGGCTATTTAGTCGGTTCACGTGGTTCAGTTGGTTCATCACTGGTAGCAACGCTCTTAGACATTACTGAGGTCAATCCGTTAAAGCCGCATTATCGCTGCGTCAATGGCGATTATGCAGTCTTTAAGATGACCGATGAAGAAATATATGAACACGGCATAAAAGCGCATGACGAAGAATTTATGCCGGTTTTAAAGCATGTTAAATCAGGATATGATTTACCGAATATGACGTGCCCTTTATGTGGCGGTAAGCTCCATAAAGACGGACACGATATTCCATTTGAAACTTTCTTAGGTTTCGATGGTGATAAAGTACCGGATATTGATTTAAACTTTTCAGGTGATTATCAAGCAAAGGCACATGAATATGTCAGAGAATTATTGGGCGAGGCATATACGTTTAGAGCTGGAACCCTTCAAACGGTTGCAGAAAGAAATGCCTATGGTTATGTCAAAGGTTATTTAGAAGATAGGGGCTTAAGTGCTAGGGGCGCATACATTGAAAGACTGGCTAAAGGTATTGAAGGGGTTAAACGTTCAACTGGTCAGCATCCAGGTGGCATTGTTGTCGTACCAAAACACAAGAACATTTATGACGTTACGCCAGTGCAGTTTCCAGCTGATGATGTCACATCAACTTGGAAAACAACGCACTTTGATTATCACTCGTTTGAAGATAACTTATTGAAACTGGATATTTTAGGACATGATGATCCGACGATGATCAAGTTCTTAATGGATTATGTATTGTTGCATCCAGATGAGTTTCCATTTTCAAAAGCACAGGATATTCCTTTAGATGATCCTGAAGTCTATAAACTATTTCAAGGTACGTCAGTTTTAGGTTTTCAAGGTGATGAGGTTTACGGTGATATTGCCAGTTATGCCATCCCTGAATTTGGTACGCCGTTTACTAGACAAATGCTATTAGACACCAAACCAGATTCATTTGCGGGACTGGTAAAGATTTCTGGTTTATCGCATGGAACCGATGTTTGGCTCAAGAATTCACAAGACTTGGTATTGGGAAATACCCCTTATGGTAAAATTCCGTTTGACGATATTATTGGTTGCCGTGATGATATTATGGTTGAATTGAATGAACGCGGTATGCCGCCACTTAAAGCATTTGAAATTATGGAATTTGTCAGACGTGGTCGTCCTTCAGTGAATCCTGCAAAATGGACCGAATACGAATCAGATATGAAGGCACACCACATTCCTGACTGGTACATATGGAGTGCCTCACTCATCAAGTATATGTTTCCAAAGGCGCATGCCACAGCTTACGTCATTATGGCAATGAGAATTGCCTGGTTCAAAGTGTATAAACCGTTATTGTTCTATAGTGGTTTCTTCTCCAAAAGAGCTGTTCAATTTGATCACGATACAATGACTGCCGGTTATAATGCCATCAGGAACAAACTCAATAGTCTATTGGCAGCCACCGACCTAAAAAATAAAGATGAAGATGTTATCGTTACACTCTATGTAGCACTTGAGATGACAAAGCGTGGTTTCAAGTTTTTGCCGGTTGATATTAAAAAGAGTGCAGCCACCGAATTTATTATGGAAAGAGATGGACTGAGAATGCCTTTTGTATCCATTGATGGCTTAGGGTATCAAGCAGCATTGGACGTTGTTGAAAACCGTAGTATCAGACAGTTTACTTCCAAAGAAGATGTTCAAAGAAGAACCAAATTAAACAAGACGGTTTTTGAAAAACTGGACATCATTGGCGCCTTCAAGGAGCTTGCAGAAACCAGTGGTGAAATCGAAAGCGGACTCTTTGCTGAAAACTATTAATTGTCGAAAATTTTACACAAAAATACTTTGAAGTTAAAAATATTTTTATTCGTTGTATAATATTTGTGAAAAACAAAGAAGAGGTGAAACAACTATGAATAGTTCCAATCCAGTTTTCGCATCACTGGAAAAACGGTCATCTTACGCTGCAGAAGCATCTGCAACTAAAAGCGGGATTGCCAGAAAAACATTTTTATTACTTGCTTTAACGCTTGTATCTGGATATTTTTCAATATTCTTACCGGTTGATTTTCTAATTTTTGCATTAATATTTTCTAGTATTATTGCACTGGTCGCTGTGTTGGTGGCAATGTTTGTACCAAGACTAGCAATGCCGTTTAGTATTGTCTATGCACTTGTTCAAGGTGTATTCTACGGTACAATTACTTGGCTGTTGGAATCGATGTTTCCAGGTGTCGCACTAACTGCGATTGTGGGAACGGCTTCGGTTTTCATTGTGATGTTCACACTATATAATACCGGTGTTTTAAGGGGTTCAGAATTATTAAGAAAAGTTGTTTTAGGATCTTTAGTTACGTTCTTATTGGGTTCACTTATAATTGCTATCATGTCATTGATTGACCCATACTTCTTAGCAGCGTTTTCTAACAACTATGAACTGGCAATCGGCATCTCACTATTCTTGATTGTTCTTGGTGCATTAATGCTCATTCTTGATTTTGATAGAGCTGACAGAGTCGTCTCAATGGGACTGGAAAAACGTGCTGAATGGCAAGTTGCACTCGGATTTATGGTAACTTTAATCTGGATATATTATAATATACTTAGACTTGCTGTTGTTGTGATGGCAAGAAACAAATAATTAAAGCGCTGAGATAACAGTAGTAAAACTAAAAAAGGTTCATTTAGAGCGATGTGTGGGACGGTGGAAGCCACATATGAATAACAGTTTGAATTCGGTTATTGAGCGGAAAGGTAAAATCTTTCTCGTATAATCTACGTTACAGATAATTAAGTGCCATGCATCATGCATGGAACTAAGGTGGTACCGCGATTAGTCGTCCTTAGAGTAGTTATACTTTAGGGACTTTTTATTTATATGAATTAGGGGAGAAGAAAATGAAAGAAAAAATTGAAAAAATAGTTTCAGAATTAAGTGAAAAACTAAAAGGTGAACTAACGCTTGATGCATTAGAATCCTACCGTATCAAGTATTTAGGTAAAAGCGGTGCGTTGACTGAATTGATGCCAGCCATCAAAACATTACCGCCTGAAGAAAAACCAGTTTTTGGCAAATGGATCAATGATGCCAAGTTATCGATGGAAAGTTTGATTGCTGGCAAGAAGAATGAATTGGTTGCCAAAGAGATGAATGCCCAGTTAGCCAAAGAATCGATTGATGTATCAGCACCTGGCTTTGACTTCAATAAAGGCACAATGCATCCACTAAACATTGTCATCGAAGATTTAGAAGATTATTTCATTGGTCAAGGATTTAAGGTTGCAGAAGGACCTGAGTTAGAACTTGATCATTATAACTTTGAAATGATGAACCTAGCCAAAGGACATCCAGCTAGAGAAATGCATGATTCTTTTTATGTGACTGAAAATGAACTTTTAAGAACCCATACATCACCAGTGCAGGCTAGATACATGGAACAAGCACAAGGAAAGCCAATCGCGATTATCTCTCCTGGTAAAACATACAGGAGAGACCCAGATGATGCAACGCATTCGCACCAGTTTATGCAGTGCGAAGGTTTAGTGATTGGCACCGATATTAATTTTGGTCATTTGAAACAAGTGTTACTCGGTATGGCTAAACACTTATTTGGCGAAGACCGAGAAATCAGACTAAGACCTTCATATTTTCCATTTACTGAACCATCGGTTGAAGTCGATGTAACCTTCATTAAAAAAGACGGCAGTAAACGTTGGATTGAGGTGCTTGGTGCCGGTATGGTACATCCTGAGGTTTTAAGGATGGGTGGATACGATCCAGAGAAATTTAGTGGTTTCGCATTCGGTATTGGTATTGAACGGATTGCCATACTGAAATACAACATTGATGACATTAGACATTTTTATACCAATGACCTAAGATTCTTGCGTCAATTCAAAGGGGAATAAGGATATGAACATATTAGAAAACATTTTAAGTCAATTCATTAAGATTCCTAAAAACATTGATGAGTTAACGAACAAACAGATTATTGAAGTCGATGAATATGTGGCTTTAAATGAAAGTACCAATCTGGTTATTGGTCATGTTTTAACATGTGAAAAGCATCCCAATGCTGACACTTTACATGTTACAACGGTGGATGTTGGCAGTGATGTCCTACAAATCGTTTGTGGTGCGAATAACATTGCTAAAGACCAATATGTCATTGTTGCAAAAACAGGAGCAGTCTTACCTGGCAATTTTGAGATTAAGCAAACCACTATTCGTGGTGTCGAATCCAATGGCATGATTTGCTCACTAAAAGAACTAGGATTTGACGAAAAAGTAGTTCCAAGTGATTTAGCCAAAGGTATCTATTATTTCCCAGATAAATTAAAACCAGGTTCTGATGCGTTAAAAGCAATTGGACTGGATGGCAAGAAATTAGTTTTAGGTATGACGACGAATCGTGGTGATTTATTATCGCATTTAGGTTTTGCCTATGATTTAGCATCAATGCTTGATACAAAAGTAACCATTCCTCAAACAACCTTTAAAACCATTGCTCAAACAAACGACTTAAAGGTAGAGATCTTAAATGATACCTGTTTTAAATATGATGCCGCAGTTTTGGATATTAAAGTTAAAGAATCACCTTGGTGGTTAAAAAACGCATTGATTCAAAGTGATATTAGACCAATCAATAATGTGGTTGATATTACGAATTACATCTTGATTACGTATGGTACGCCACTGCACGCATTTGACTATCATAAAGTAGATTCAAACAGCATTGTTGTAAGACATGCTAAAAAAGGTGAAAAGGTCGTTACATTGGATGAAGTTGAAAGAACGTTAGAATCAACCGATATCTTAATTACCGATGGTAAAAGACCGATTGCACTTGGTGGTGTGATGGGGTTATTAAATACAGTGATTGATGATGATTCAACCAAAATGATTTTAGAAGCTGCAGCGTTTGACCCAGCTACCATTCAAAAGACATCTAAAAGATTAGGTTTAAGAAGTGATTCATCACTGCGCTTTGAAAGAGGCATTGATCAAACAAGAGTTAGCATTGGACTCAATGCAGCCATTGAACTGCTTGTCAAGTATGCAGATGCGAAAGTGCATCAAGGCATTGCATCAGCTGTTAAAAGCGAACAAACGAATCCTTGGATTAAACTTGATGTTAAAAAAGTAAATCAACAGTTAGGCATTGAATTAAAACTTGATGAAATCAAAGCACTTTTGAGCAGATTAAATTACAAAATTAAAGATGAAAAAGCACTGACTGTTCAAGCACCAAGTTATAGAAAAGATATTTTAATACCTGCTGATGTCTTAGAAGAGTTGGCAAGAATCTATGGTTATGACAACATTCCACATCAAAAACTGTTGATCAGTGAAAATGGTGGATTAACCGATGTTCAGAAGAAGATTAGAAAGTTAAGACATTTATGCAGAGGCTTAGGTTTAAATGAAGTCATTAACTACAGCTTATTAAGCCTTGATGAAATAAATGATTTCCCGGTTCATGGACAAAGTGTTCATGTGTTAACGCCAATGAGCGAAGACAGAAAGTACTTGCGTCAATCATTGATGCAGGGACTACTTCAAAATGTATCCTATCATGCAGCAAGACAAATGAATGATGTCGCCTTATTTGAAATCGGTCATGTCTTTAGTAAAGACAATGAAAAAAATCATTTAGGGATCATCATGCAAGGTAATTTCATTGAATCAACTTGGCATAAAAATGATTTAGTAAGTAACTTCTATGTATTAAAGGGTTTGTTAGAACAAATCGGCAGAGCACTTAACAAGTCATTTGAAATCGTTAAGAACAATGAAGTAAATGCTCTTCATCCGGGGATGCAAGGTGATGTTTACTTAAACGGTAAAAAGATTGGCGTCATTGGACAAGTGCATCCATTAAAAGAAATGGCATATGATGTTAAAAAGGTTTTTGTCTGCGAAATCGATTTAAGTTTCTTAGCGGAAAAAGATAGTTCATTGACCTTTGATGGGGTTTCAAAGTATCCATCAATTAAAAGAGACATCTCGTTTATCATCAACAACAGTTATCCAGTCGCTGATGTATTAAAGCTGATTCAGCAAACAGCTAAAAAAATGATTACTGGTGTTGAACTCTTTGATGTTTATCAAGGGGATAAGGTTGAAGCAGGCTATCAGTCATTGGCTGTTTCAATAACATTTAACAATAAAGAGAAAACCTTAGAAAAAGATGAGGTCGAAAAAGCATTGAAATCAATCAAAAATCGATTGAACTTTGAATTTAAGGCAGTTTTAAGAGACTAAGAGCGGATTGCTCTTTTCTTTCTTAAGAAAAAGGGCGATTATTTAGTATAATGAATATAAAGGTAAGTGATGGCATGTTAATTTATGATTTGACATACGATGAGTTAGAAGAATTCATCGTAAAAAATGGTTACCCCAAATACAGAGCAGGACAAGTATGGGGTTGGATATACCGACAAAAAATAGACCGATTTAATGAAATGAATAATGTACCGGAAGATTTAATTAGTTTATTGACTGAGGCTTTTTCGTTTGACTCAATGGAACTAGTTATTAAAAATGTTTCAGAAGATGGCACGATGAAATTCTTATATGACTTGCATGATGCCAACTTGATTGAAACCGTACTAATGAAACATAATTACGGTATGAGCGCTTGTGTGACTACGCAAGTTGGATGTAATATCGGCTGTTCTTTTTGTGCATCAGGCATTTTGAAAAAACACAGAGATTTGACGGCTGGTGAAATTGTCGGTCAAATCATTAAAACTGAAAAGGATTCAGGGGTTAGAATTTCTAGTATTGTCGTGATGGGGATTGGTGAACCGTTTGACAATTACAAGAATTTAGTGAAATTCATTCAAATTGTCAACCATCCGAAGGGACTGGCGATTGGTGCTAGACACATTACCGTTTCAACATCAGGCTTGGTACCTAAGATTAAGGAGTTTGCTCACCTTGGCGTTCAAGTGAATCTAGCTGTATCGCTTCATGCGCCAAATGACCAGATTAGAACGACTTTAATGAAGATTAATGAACGTTTTAACGTCGAACAAGTAGTGGATGCCATGAAGTACTATATTCATGTAACCAATCGTAGAGTAACCATTGAATACATTTTGATTAATGAATTGAATGACAGTGAAGAGGTTGCTTTGGAACTGGCAAAACTATTAAAAGGAATGAATGTTTATATTAACTTGATTCCTTATAATAAAGTCAAGGAAGCACCTTATGAAAGATCAACTTTAGAACGCAGAGAAAAATTCTATAAAGTACTTAAGCATAATAAAATAACAGCCGTCCTTCGTCGTGAACAAGGACATGACATCAATGCTGCTTGTGGGCAGCTTCGAAGTCAGCATCTATAATAAGGAGATATTTATTGAATAAAGCTTTAGTTACAAAATTAATTGGTGGTCTTTATACCTTCAAAGACTTGAAAACTGGAGTCAGTTACGAGGGCTATGCACGGGGGAAATTCAGAAAGACCCGTGTAGAAAAAGACTCGAGTTTTAATAAGAATCTAACCAAAAGAACTAAAAAAGAAGTTAAAGACATTGTTTTAAGTCCTAAAGTCGGAGATATTGCTACTTACGAATTTTCAGCCGATCAATACATGATTACTGGTTTGGATAAAAGAAAGAATGAACTGTCTAGACCAGATGTTGCCAATGTGGATCAAGTACTATTAGTCTTTTCATGTGTCAGACCAGACTTTAGTTTCACGCTTTTAGATAAGTTTTTAGTGATATTAAGCTACAATCATTTAGTGCCAGTCATTGTTGTTTCTAAAATTGATTTAATTGATAAAGAGGCACTAAATATATTAAAAAAAGAATTAGCAACATATCACGAAAACTATGAGATTCATTACGTAGATAGTAAACAAAAAATCGGATTTGATGTTTTAGAAACTATTTTTGAAAACAAGATTACTGTTTTAGCCGGTCAAACTGGTGTTGGAAAAAGCACCTTGATGAATGCATTGCTGCCGCAGCTCAATTTAAAGACACAGGAAATATCGATGGCTTTAGGTAGAGGAAAACATACAACTAGGCACTCCCAAATATATGAGTTTGGTGGTGGTTATATTGCAGATACACCGGGATTTTCAAAGATTGAATTTGAATTCCATGAGTATACAGTCATTAAAGAGCATTTTGTTGAATTTAAACATATTGAACACTTATGCAGATTTGGCAATAACTGTTACCATTTAAGCGAACCAGGATGCATGATTAAAACATATGTCGAGGAAAATAAGCTTTTAAAATCAAGATATGAAAGTTATTTAAACTTTGTAGAAGAATTAAGACAAAAGAAAGAAAGATACTAAGGGGGATTATGATGAAAGTTGCACCATCGATTTTAACCGCTAACTTTATCCGTTTAGAAGATGAATTAAAATCTGTTGAAAATGATGCCGATTATATTCATGTTGATATCATGGATGGACATTTTGTACCAAACATCTCATTTGGACCAGCGATTGCCGGTCAAATTGGTGAATTAACGAAGTTGCCGATGGATATCCATTTAATGGTTGAATATCCACTCAATTGGGTTGATAAAGTTA
>CAZIZJ010000011.1:0-11330 GCA_964543675.1 uncultured Acholeplasma sp.
CCGGCAGATATGCTAAAGAGAAAAATCAGATTACGCTGTTAAAAGCAGTCTTGGCGTCAAAGTATAAAGATAGAATTAAAGTAACGTTGCCGGGACATGGACCGCTAGAAGCTAATTTAAAGCAGTTTGCTGAAAAAAACCAGCTGAATGTTGACTTTGGGTTTTATAGTCAGGATGAATTGATTGCCGTATTAAGCAAGGCGTCTTTATATGTGCATCCGGCAAATATTGAGATTGAAGCGATTGCTTGTTTAGAAGCGATTGCAGTAGGACTGATTCCAGTGATTGCCAATGCGAAAAAATCAGCGACACCGCAATTTGCATTAACCGATAAGAATTTGTTTATGCCAAACGATGTCAATGATTTAAAAAACAAGATTGAATACTGGATAGAAAACGAACAAAAAAGAAAAAATACGCAAGCACTCTATGAAAAGTATGCAGAAAGATTCAGACTGGATTATTCGATTGATCGTTTTGAAGAAATGCTTACCGAATCAATCAGAGAAGAAAAAGCGACTAAACTATCTCATACATTAAAAGGGAAAGTATTTTCCAAGACACTGATTCATCCGCCAGTTAAAAGAACATTATCAGCAATGACTTATTATTTAATCGCTTTACCGTTGCTGTATTTATACATGAAATTCGTTTTGAATGTAAAATATAGAAACAGAAAGCACTTTAAAGGGATTAAAGGCGGCGCTGTTGTTATATCCAATCATGTGCATATCATGGATTCAGCAATGAATTCACTGGCTGCATTTCCTAAACGACCGATTATGACGGCAGAAAAGGAAAACTTTGCAAAGCCGGTTGCTGGATTCTTTGTCAATCTTTTAGGAGCGGTACCGATTCCTAATAACATATTGGAAACGCAAGTATTCTTCAATCAATTAAGCAGACAGGCAAGACAGGGCAGATTTGTCCATGTATATCCTGAAGGCGAACTAATTTATAAAGATAGTACCGTAAGAACATTCAAAAGAGGAGCATTCAAATTAGCGGTTGAATCGAGTGTTCCGATTGTGACGGTAAGAATTTCATTTGAACAATCGAAATTCTTAATTTGGGACCGACAAAGAATTATCTTGAATGTTGGATTGCCGCTTTATCCAGATTTATCAATTTCAACAAAAGCCGCGTTAGAAAAGTTACAACAAGAAGCCGTCGTTAGAATGAATGAGCTTTAATCATAAAGAAGGTGTAGTTATGGAAAATCAATCAAACTTTATTAAAACAATTATGGAAGAAGATTTAAAAAGTGGTAAGCACGATACCATCATTACGCGCTTTCCACCAGAACCGAATGGTTTTTTGCATATTGGTCACGCTAGAGCAATCGTCACCAATTTTGAACTGGCTAAAACCTTTGGCGGGTATACCAATCTAAGATACGATGATACAAACCCCTCTAAAGAAGATGAAATCTATGTCAGAGGAATTGAAGCAGACGTCAGATGGCTGGGCTACGATCCAAAAGCGATTTATTATGCCTCAGACTATTTTGGCGAAATGTATGAAAGAGCCGTTATCCTAATTAAAAAAGGACTGGCGTATGTCGATGATCAAACGGCTGATGAAATTGCTGCAACCCGCGGTGATATTGTTAATGCCGGGAAGGATTCGCCTTACAGAAACAGAAGTGTTGAGGAAAACTTAAAACTCTTTGAAGCAATGAAGGATGGCAAGTATCAAGAAGGCGAAAGAGTGTTAAGAGCCAAAATTGATATGACATCTCCTAACATGAACATGAGAGACCCAGTTATTTATCGAATCAATTTTGCATCACATCATAACACCGGGGATGCTTGGAAAGTATATCCGATGTATGACTTTGCCCATCCGATTGAAGATGCCATTGAAGGAATTACTCATTCACTCTGTTCATTGGAATTTGAAGATCACCGTCCATTATATGACTGGGTCATCAAAGAAACCGAAATGCCTAAAGTACCAAGACAAATTGAGTTTGGCAGATTAGGCTTAGTCAATACCGTCATGTCAAAAAGATTCTTGAAGCATTTGGTAGATCAAGGGTACGTTGATGGTTGGGACGATCCGAGAATGCCAACCCTATCTGGACTTCGAAGAAAAGGTTATACCAAGGAAGCGATTAAAGCATTCATTCTAGCAACCGGACTGGCTAAGGTCAATAGCGAGGTTGAACTTGATATGTTGGAGTCCTTTGTCAGAGACGACTTGCAGGCAAGAACCAAACGGGTGTTTGCAGTCATCAATCCACTCAAGGTGACACTGACGAATTACCCTGATGATAAGATCGAATATTTTGATGTAGCAAACCACCCAGAACAGCCGATTTTAGGAACAAGAAAGATTGCTTTTTCTAAACATCTTTTTATTGAAAGGGATGATTTTACAGAAATTAAACCAGACAATAAATACAAGCGATTATCCTTAGGCGGTGAGGTCAGATTATTCCATACATATTTCATCAAAGCCCATGACGTCATTAAGAATGAAAATGGCGAAGTGATTGAAGTGCTTGCAACCTATGATGAAAAAACATTATCCGGTTCAGGCTTCAATGAAAGAAAACCGGATGGCACCATTCATTTTGTTGAAGCATCAACAGCTATTCATGCAACCTTCAATTTCTTTGGTAATCTACTGGACAATGATTCGACAAAATCATTAGACGAAAGATTCAATAAGGATTCACTAGTAGTTAAACATGGATTTATTGAAGGTGCATTAAAAGATGTCGTTCACGAAGAAAAACTACAATTCGTAAGAAATGGCTATTTCAATTGTTACTACGATCAAAAGACAAATGATCATTATACGTTCAACGAAACCGTTGCATTAAAAAGCAGTTACAAGTAAGGGGTCATTTTTATGACGGAATGGCTTTCTAAATTAAATGAAAAGCAACATCAAGCGGCAACCCACGTAGAGGGACCACTTTTTGTCATTGCTGGTGCAGGAACTGGTAAAACCAGAACCTTAACCACCAGAGTTGCTTATTTGGTTGAAGAAATAGGGATTGCTCCAGACAGTATTTTAGCTGTGACATTTACCAATAAAGCTGCCAGAGAAATGAAAGAACGAATTATTGAGATGGCAGGTCCTTATGCTGCTGGTGTTTGGATCTATACGTTTCACGCGTTTGCTGTACAAATTTTAAGACGTGATATTGAAGCAATGAACATTGGCTATAATAAAAACTTTAATATAGCAGATGAGGATGATGCTAAGTCCTTTGTCAGAGATATCATTAAGAAATTAGAATTAGATAGTAAGCATTACAAAGTCAATAACTTAAGAAACAAGATTTCGGATTTCAAGTATATGAAGGAAGATAGATTTGATGATATTCATGAGAAACAAGTGTATCAGCACTATCAAAAGGAATTGATTGAAAATAATTTATTGGATTTTGACGATCTTCAAATATTGATGCATCAGCTTTTGTCAGAACATGAAGACATCAGAGGTTATTATCAAGATAAATTTCGATATATTCTGGTTGATGAATTTCAGGATACCGATCACATTCAATATCAAACGATGAAGATGCTCGCCATCAAGCACAGAAACTTATTTGTTGTTGGCGACCCCGATCAAAGCATTTATGCTTTTAGAGGCGCCAACTATGAAAATGCCAATTACTTTAGAAGGGATTTTGGCGGCGAAAGTGTTCTAGATTTGAATTATCGTTCAACCACTGAAATATTGGAGTTTGCTAATCGGTTGATTACCCATAACACGAACAGACCAGTTCAAAAGAATTTAGTCGCTTATCGCGGGCATGGACAAAAACCTTTTGTATGGAGTGCACCAAATGACTTTGGTGAGGCAACGATGGTTGCTAATGAAATCCAAAGGTTAGTTAGAGACTTAGGTTATAAGTACGATGATATAGCGATTCTTTATCGAAACAATGCATTGTCAAGAACGTTTGAAGATACGATGATGAAAAACAATATCCCTTATGTCATCTACGGCGGCATTTCATTTTATCAAAGAAAAGAAATCAAAGATATTCTGGCATATATTAGATTGCTGGTTAACCCGAATTTGGATTTTTATTTAAAACGAGTTATCAATGTACCTAAACGAGCAATTGGTCCAACAACAGTCAGTAAACTAGAGGCTTTAAGTAAACAGCTTAATCTATCGATGTTTCAGGCAATCGATCATTTAGATGTATCCGCTAAAACGATGACATCCTTACGCGAGTTCAAAGATTTGATACTTGAGATGAAAGAAAGACTGTTGACGATGGAATCGCTTGATGAAGTAGCGATGTATGTTGCCTACCATACGCAGTACTTATTGATGCTTGAAGAAGAAAAAGATGATATTGCCCAAGAAAGAATTGATAACATCAAAGAACTTAAGTCAGTATTTGTTCAAGGAGAAAAGTTTTACGAAGGAACCTTCTTGGATAAACTGACACAGCTCTTAGACCAGATTGCCTTATATACGGAACTCGATAAAGAAACAAACAATGATTCAATCAAACTATCAACCTTTCATCAAGTAAAAGGTTTAGAGTTTAAAGTCGTCTTCATGACGGTCATGGAAGAAGAGGTATTCCCGTCACCACAATCATCCTTTGATCCAAGCGATTTAGAAGAAGAAAGAAGAATTGCCTATGTGGGTGTCACTAGAGCCAAGGAAAGACTCTACTTAACCAGAAGTGACCAAAGACTTTTATATGGGACATTCATTTATCCACATCCGTCAAGATTCTTAAGAGAGATGCAACCAGCATCAGATGTATTTACTAGAAAGAGTGAAGAAATCACTTATCAGAAAAATACCCACTTCTTAAAAGCGGGGGATAAGGTGGAACACCAGGTATTTGGTAATGGGATTGTTGTAAATATTGAAGGTGATATTGCAACGATTGCCTTTAAACTGCCCCACGGCATTAAGAAGATACTGGAAAGCCATCCGAGTTTAAAGAAAATTTAATGATAAGCACTTATATTTGAAAGCTGAGCCGATGACTCAGCTTTTGTTTTTTGTCTTCCTAGAAGTAATAAGTCAACTGTAATCCATAAGTGAACTACAATAAATAAAGGGAAAGAAACAATAAAGAGAATTACTGACAGAAGATTTAAATCGCCAATGGATGTTGCTGGATTCTCTAATATGCCAAACATCATATAAGCAGTTAAAAGTAAAAACGATACAACCGAAAATGACATGTAAATCCGCTTCTTAGGGTGGGTACTTAGCAGTATCAAAAGATTTATAACCACCACATATCCTAAAATAATGAGAATAGATTCATAAGAGATAAAAGGAATACTAAAAAGGATATACAAAATGACAGCAATGATGATATAACTTAATAAAATTATTGGATTTCTTTTCAAGTTGATTTACACCTAAGTTAAGATTTTGACTCGTTGTTTAAGTTAAATTAGTTGGTTATAAAACTAATGACTAACATCGCAATACTTAATAAAACAAGCGATAGATGACTATATGCATAATACTTCATGTTATTGAATCCATATTTAATGACAATAACAATCAAAGGTATCGTCAATAAAATAGATAAAAATATAAATAATAAAGCAATAATATATAAACCCATTGCTGACCATAAATCATCAGTGGTATTGATTTCATAAAAATACAGACCTAACAAAACTAAAATACATAGGATAAGCAGTGAATTTATGATTCCCATAACTTTTGCAGATTTATTCAATATAATCACCTCGATATGGTTATTCTAGCACTTGGGTTTTATTTACGCAAGCAAAGCTGTAAATCAATCGTAATGTCAATCGTAAATGATCTGAATTGTCTTTTTTACAAAAATAAAAAAAGGACTAATCGTTTTTATTTCTAAAGTAGAGTAGTTCCTTTTTATTTTAAATTTATTGTTTTGAGAAAAATACTGCTCTTGAATGTTCGCAAAGTCGCTTGATTTCTTGTTCTAAGACCTGATAGTCTGCTTTAAATGATGCCATAGCTTGGTTATGCAATTCCATAGACTCTTTATACTTATTATATTCAATAACTTTGTAAGTGATATAACCAGCACCAGGTAGAATAAAAATCAATAATAGAATTAGACATAGTTTATAATCAAATTGCCTCGGTCTGCTTGGTGCGACTGGTGGTCTCATGTATGATAATTTTTCTCGAAGCGCCTCATATTCATACTCGTATTTTACTAATTCAACATACACCTTATTTTGTGTTTCACGTGACATCGAAACATCAGTTCCGTTAATAGACAGTAATTCCCATCCAAAAGATTCGTACTCTCTAACACGTTTGTTAATTAATGCTTTTGGTTCGGAAAATATCTTTGATTCTCTAGACATAGCTACTTCGCTCCCTATTATTTTGTTACCTTTGATTAATTCTACTAAAATTACAATAAAAAAACAACCTTTAAGTTAAATTGGGTTGTTTTAATATGGGTTTAAACTAGTTTGGATTACTGACAACCAGTGCAGCATAATCATTAATCAAGGTGATGTTTAGGTTGCTGTTTCTTGCACGCAATTCATCAATGAATGCTTTTTGATCAATATCTTTTTTAGATTTAATCAAATAAGTCAATTCAAATAATGAACCGAAATCAATTGTCTTTACGCGTTGCAGTTCAAAATTATCCAAATACTTTTCAAAAACATCTTTGAAAGCATTCGTATAATCTAAATTCTCAGCAATAACGACTTGTAGTCTAGAGTGCGTTGTTTTCTCGCCATCAATATTAACGAAATGCAAGATGACAAAGACAGCACAGACAAATAATGTGATTAAAGCTGAATAACCGATCAGTCCTAGTGAGTTTGCAAGCGCGATACCGACAGTACTTAGGATATAAGTAATGTCTCTTGAGTCTGCCATTGCCGTTCTAAAACGTACTAAGGCAAACACACCGGCAAGTGAAAAGGCAGTTCCTAAAGCAGTGTCCACATTATTGTTTACCAATAGTACGATAACCGATATAACAATAGGCAATAAAATCAATGTGGCGGTAAACGATCTTTCATAAACCTTTTTTCTATGGGTAAACATAAATGTAAGACTTAGAAAAGTACCAAGTAATGCAGATGCAAGCATAATGATTAAAACATCATCCCAAGTTGCACCACCAATTAAATCAAGTTGTAACATGAATCATTCCTCCTTCGTGTAGTGTTTCATAAGTGTTTCGAAATTTAGAGAATCCTCTAGAATAAACTTTTTGTTCAGTCAAAAGATTTGATAGCCATAATGGATAATTAGTCAATGACTTTATTTCCATGACGATTAAGTCTTTTGATTGAGGTAAAGATTTAAAGTCTGTGAGGTTTTCTAAGGATGCTATTCTAGTATACTCGATATTATCATCAAATGTTACTCGAATTTTTGTTGTTTCGTCCATCATTGCTAGTCTATCATACTTAATGAAGGTAAAAGGTACAAGCGTGTAATTTTTCAAATAAAAATCGATTTCCCTAAAAATTTGTATATCGATCATATCAGTAAGTGTAGGCTTTTGATGATGATCGATTAATTGAATCGCTTCTCTATAAGTTAGGGGCAGTCTTCTTTTATTTCCTTTGCCGGATAATTTTTTCTTCAGTTCAATGAATACCAATGAATTTTCTTTTAAAGGATACTTGTAAAACCTGACTCTTAATTTTTCTTTGTAGGATAGTCTAGTCAGTGATTGTCTAATGACTGCATAATCTGGCGTATCATAATAGATGGTATAGACAGAATAAGTAGAACCGTTTGGCGAATAAAGATCATATGTAAAGCCGTGCTTTAAAAATCCACTAATGAGGTGATTTCTTTGTGCACGCGTAACAACATATTTTTTTTCAAAACGTACAAAAACTGTTTCCATTAATTTAACACCTAATCCTAATTGCGTAATAATATTGTAACATGAATGTAATGTGAATGTAAAAAAAATAAAGTATTCTGGCAATAATCTCACTACTATATAGTAGAGGTGATTATAAATGACTTTAAATAGTGAGCAAAATCGTGCCATATTATGTGAAAATCAATTTATTTTCCTGCTTGCCGGTGCAGGCAGCGGTAAAACAAGAGTGATTGTTGAAAGAATTAAACACCTTATTGGTAAAGGAATTGATGCATCAAAGATCCTTTGTATAACCTTTACCAATAGGGCATGTGGCGAAATGGAAGAAAGACTAAAGGGATATCAGGTGGCTATACATACATTCCATGGGTATTGTTACCAGATACTGCATGCGAAAAGGGAGTTTCAAGTGTTTGAATACAATCAGGCATTTACTGAAAACGAAATATTGGCAGTAGCAAATTATAAAAACAGTTTGGCAACTATCAGTA
This sequence comes from uncultured Acholeplasma sp., assembly GCA_964543675.1. GTDB lineage: Bacteria > Bacillota_I > Bacilli_A > Acholeplasmatales > Acholeplasmataceae > Acholeplasma. The sequence goes on from CAZIZJ010000011.1 coordinate 8,311, forward strand.
AACCAAAAGTATTTGATAAATACCAGAAATATCTGCAAAAAAGAGATTTGCTTGATTTTGATGACTTGATGATTGAAGCGCTGGATTTAGTATGTGAGCATACATATGAATATATCTTTATTGACGAGTTTCAGGATACGAATCTTTTGCAGTTTAAACTGCTTAGCAAAATGATTAAGAATGAGACGAATGTTTTTGCAGTAGGCGATCCAGATCAAAGCATTTATGCATTTCGTGGAGCAAAGATGGATTTGGTGAATGCATTTGTCAACAGGTATCATGCAAAGGTGCTGAAACTTGAAATGAATTACCGTTCAAACACAGCAATTTTAAATGCAGCCAACAATTTGATCAAGCACAATAAAAACCGCTTTAAGAAAACACTCATTAGTCAAAAAGAAGGACAAAGACGACCATGTATCTATATTGGTGGTGATTTAAGTATTGAAAAAACGATTGTAGATATGATAAGAAAAGAAAAATTGTTTGAAGCAGTTATCTTATTTAGAAATCACTACCAAGTGGTTAGAATTAAACAGATATTAGAAAGAAACTATCTTTTTGGAGTTAAGCTGCTTAGTTTTCATGAGGCAAAGGGATTAGAATTTGACACAGTCATGATTGTCGGTTGTGAGATTTTACCATTTGACAAGGATCATACCTTTTCAAATGGTGAGGAAGAAAGAAGGCTGCTATTTGTTGGTATCACTAGAGCAATCAACAATTTATATTTATTTTCAACAAAAATAACGCCCTTTTTGAGACAAACCAAGCTACTGATTATAAAGATTGATGAAGAAGAAAATATCGGTAAAATTTTGCCAGATTTCAGGTAAAAAAACAACATGAAACATGCGGTTGCGTGGTATAATAATTAGAAGGTGATCAAAATGGATGTTCTTTCTAAAATCAAAACATTAAGAGATAAGATAAATCATGCAAATCATATGTATCATACAGCAGATAAGCCAGAAATATCTGATTTTTTATATGACCAGTTACTGAAAGAATTGATTGAATTAGAAGCGGCGTATCCAGAATATGATGATCCTTCATCACCAACCAAAAAAATCGGTGGCACTGTCTTAGATGGATTTGAGAAGCATACGCACCGTGTACCGATGATGTCGCTTTCCAATGTCTTTAATTTTGAAGAACTAACTGATTTTTATAACCGGATTGCTAAGGTAATCAATGATTTTAGTTTTACGACCGAACTTAAAATTGATGGTTTAGCCGTCACCTTGATTTATGAAAAAGGTGTTTTTGTCAAAGCTGCAACCAGAGGTAATGGCGTTGTTGGCGAAGATATCACCAATAACGTTAAAACGATTAAATCATTGCCGCTTAAATTATATGATCCAATCGATATTGAGGTGCGTGGCGAGATTTTCATGTCACATGATGCCTTTAAAAAAGCCAATCAAGAAAGATTGGAACTTGGTTTAGAACTTTTTGCCAACCCTAGAAATGCCGCAGCAGGAACGATGAGACAATTGGATTCCAAGGTTGTTGCTAAAAGAAACTTATCACTTTTTGTTTATGGCATCGTCAATGCTACGGATTATGCAGACAGTCAGGAAAAGGTTTTAAAGTATTTGATTAATCAAGGATTTCCCGTCAATAAAGCATTTAAAACAGCCAAAACAATTAATCAGTTAATTGATAATATTAACCAGTTTGATGTATTAAGAAAAGAACTGCCATATGACACTGATGGTGTCGTTATTAAGGTAGATGAGTTAAAACTTTACGATTTAATTGGGTTGACTGCGAAATCGCCGAAATATGCAACAGCGTATAAGTTTGAGGCGGAGAAACAAGAAACCAAGATTAAGGACATTACCTTTCAAGTAGGAAGAACTGGTGTCATTACACCGGTTGCCGAACTTGAACCAGTATTTATTTCGGGTTCTTTGGTTTCAAGAGCAACCCTTCATAACGAAGATTATGTCAAAGGAAAAGACATACGGATTGGTGATTACGTTTTAGTGCATAAAGCAGGAGAGATTATTCCTGAAGTGATTAACGTCATTGAATCGAAAAGAACGAATCAAACACCTTTTGAAATGATTGACAAGTGTCCGGTTTGTGGAGAGCTGTTAATTAGAAAAGAAGGAGAAGCTGACTACTATTGTTCAAAGGATGAATGTCCTGGAAAAAGTGTATTTTCTTTAATTCATTTTGCCAGCAGAGTAGCAATGGATATTGATTCTTTAGGTGAAAAAGTAGTTGAACTGCTTCATGAATTAACGTATCTTCAGACAATTACCGATATTTATAAATTAGAAAAATATAAAAATGAGCTTGTAGAACTACCTGGTTTTGGTAAAAAGAAAGTAGATAATTTATTAGAAGCGATTGAAAAATCAAAAATTCAATCTTTTGATAAGTTGATCTTTGGTTTAGGCATTAAGCATGTTGGTGCGAAAGTTGCCAAAATTTTAGTCAAAAACTTTAATACGGTTGAAAAATTTAAACTTGCAACTTATGATGAATTGGTTTCTATTCCTGATATTGGTGAACAAATTGCATTATCGGTTGTTGCATATTTCAGCAATGAAAATAACTTATTGATGTTAGATGAGTTGCAGCGTTTAGGTTTAAATATGTCATTTGAAACAACTGTTGCAAAAGAACATGAATTTAATGGTAAGACATTTGTTGTTACAGGAACTTTGTCTAGTTTTTCAAGAGATCAGGCGACAGCATTGATTGAATCACTTGGTGGTAAAGTTGCATCAGCGGTGTCAGCGAAAACAGATTATTTATTAGCAGGTGCTGATGCTGGCTCTAAATTGAAGAAAGCAAAAGACCTTGGCATTTATGTGATGAGTGAGGATGAATTTAAGGTGAAGATCGATGAATAACGACTGGATTAAAGTAAGAGGAGCAAGAGAAAACAATTTAAGAGATGTTGATATTGATATTCCTAAAAATAAACTGGTCGTAATGACTGGTGTTTCAGGTTCTGGTAAATCAAGCTTGGCATTTGATACTATTTATCAAGAAGGTCAAAG
>CAZIZJ010000011.1:11340-17991 GCA_964543675.1 uncultured Acholeplasma sp.
TTTCAATTGACCAAAGAACGACATCCAATAATCCAAGATCAACCGTTGGAACGGTAACTGAAATATATGACTACTTTAGATTGATGTTTGCTAGAATCGGCACGCCCTACTGTCCTGGTTCTGATGAACCAGTGACTAAGCAAACCATTGAAGAAATGACTTTGCGTGTGATGCAGATTCCTGAAGGCAGCAAAGTAATGATTGTGGCACCAGTTGTTGAAAGACAAAAAGGCACACATCAAACAAAATTAGCACAATGGCTAAAAGACGGTTTTACCAGAGTCTGGGTCAATGGTAAGGTAGAACTGATTGAAGAAATCTTGGAACTCGATAAAAACAAGTTTCATGATGTTGGTGTGATTATCGATAGAGTTGTCATCAAAGAAGATATTCGCTCAAGGGTTTTTGATGCCATGGAGCTGGCATCAAAATATGCAAATGGCAGAACGAGAGTCATCATCAACGAAAAAGAGACAATTAATTTTTCCCAAAACTATTACTGTGAAGGTATTGATTTTACCATTCCCGAACTAGAACCTAGGCTGTTTTCGTTCAATACGCCGATTGGTGCATGTCCGCATTGTAATGGACTGGGTTTAAAGTTAGAGGTGGCTAAAGCGTTAGTCGTTAATCCCGAAAAAGGTATTTTAAATGGCGGACTTATTCCATTCAGATATGCCGATGACGGTAATCTTAATCTTCAGGAATTTGAAATTGTCTGCAAGAAATATGGCATTGATCCATATGCGCCAATTAGAGATATACCAAGCGAAAAATTAGATATCATTTTATATGGTTCAAAAGAAAAGATGCATTTCCATTTGAAATCCAATAGCGGCAGAGTTCATGAGAAATTCGTTAAGCATGAAGGATTGATTCCGCAGTTGAACAGACGTTACTTAGAAACGGTATCTGAGTGGGTCAGAGGTTGGATTGAATCATTTATGACAGAAACAGTTTGTCCGGTATGTAAGGGACAAAGATTAAATGAAGCTGCCAGATCCGTTAAAATCAATCATTTGAACATCAGTGAAATGATGGCGCATTCCATAGAAGACTTGGTTGAATTGGTTAAGACATTGGATTTGACTTCCGAACAAAGACAGATTGCTCGTTTAGTGCTTCAAGAAATTGATCATAGACTGAATTTCTTGAATGATGTCGGCTTAGGCTATTTGAATTTAGCAAGAGGTGCCGGCACATTATCTGGTGGTGAAGCGCAGCGTATCAGATTAGCTACGCAGATTGGTTCAAAACTTTCTGGCGTTTTATATGTCCTTGATGAACCATCAATTGGTCTGCATCAAAAAGATAATGAAAGACTAATTAACTCATTAAAGAAAATGAGGGATTTAGGCAATACGTTGATTGTTGTTGAACACGATCATGATACGATGTTAAGTTCAGACTATTTAATTGATATCGGACCTGGTGCCGGTGAAGCTGGTGGATTGGTGGTTGCTGCCGGTACGCCAGAAGAGGTCATGAAAAATAAAGACAGCATTACTGGAAAGTATTTGACTGGCGAATTAAAGATTGATACGCCAAAAACCAGAAGAGAAGGCAGCGGTAAAGATATTTTGGTGATTGGTGCCAGAGAAAACAATCTAAAAAATATTACTGTGGCATTCCCACTTTCAAAGCTGACTTTAGTAACTGGTGTTTCAGGTTCTGGTAAGTCAACCTTGGTCAATGAGATCTTAATGAAGGGTTTACGTCAAAAACTATATAAATCAAAGGATTTAGCTGGTAGTCATGATATGATTTCAGATTATGGCTTAATTGACAAAATCATTGAAATATCTCAGTCACCAATCGGATATAATCCAAGAAGCAATCCGGCGACCTATACCGGCGTATTTGATGACATTAGAGATGTTTTCGCATTAACCAATGAAGCGAAGGTCAGAGGCTACTCCAAAGGCAGATTCTCATTTAATGTCAGAGGTGGCAGATGCGAAACATGTGGCGGTGATGGCGTTAAAAAGATTTCGATGCATTTCCTGCCGGATGTTTACGTGCCTTGTGAGGTTTGTGGCGGCAAACGATATAATCATGAAACGCTGCAAATCAAGTATAGAGGAAAGAATGTTGCAGAAGTACTTGATATGACAATTAGCGAAGCATGCAGTTTCTTTGAAAATCATCCGAAGATTTATAGACAGTTATCTACCATTAAAGATGTGGGATTAGGCTATATTAAGTTAGGTCAAAGTGCGACTACCTTATCTGGTGGTGAAGCCCAAAGAGTCAAGCTGGCATCTGAGTTATATAAACGGATTACACCATCGACCTTATATATATTGGATGAACCAACAACCGGACTGCATACCGATGATGTGAAAAGGCTGATTAATGTGTTGCACCGGATTGTTGATCAAGGGGCGACAATGATTGTTATTGAGCATAATTTGGATGTCATTAAAAATGCGGACTACATTATTGATTTGGGTCCAGAAGGTGGTGCTGCCGGTGGTTATGTTGTTGGCAGCGGCACACCAGAGGATTTGATTAAGATTGAATCGAGTTATACCGGAGCATATTTAAAAAGTGCTTTGTAAGAGGTAGGTGCGATGAACGATAAAGACAATAGACCAGACCGCGACAATGATGAAGAAATCAGTGACGTATTAAATACGAAAAGTCCATATAAAGTAGGTTACCAACTAGGATTTATCCTGCACCGAAATTTTAGCATGCATGTTTTATTGACCGTGGTAATTAATTTAATATGCGGTGCAGTCGTCATTGGCTTGTTAAGCATCATGCTTCCGGTGGTTGAAGTCTATTCAATTGCTGGGTTTGTGATTGCGATGATCCTTTATACATTGATGGAATTGATCGTTAAGTTATTGATGATTAGATTCATCTGGAAAATTGTCATTCAAAGCTTTGGGTTGTTATTCTTTATTGCCAATGTATCTTTATTCTATGTTGTTGAGTTGTCGGTTGAAAGTTTTACCTTTTTACATGAACCATCCAACATATTTACGTTTACTATCATTTTCATGATTGTTAGATTGTTATTTACAACCTACGTGCGCAAGGCACGCTGGATTCAGAAAGGAGCATAACATGCCACATACAAGATCAATATCGGTAAAGAAAATCGCGAAAGATTTGGACTTAAAACTGGTTGCCGGTTTTAAGGGCGAAGAAAAGAAGGTTCATGTCGAAATGCTGGCAAGACCTGGCGTTGAGTTCGCCGGATTCCTCGATTTTTACGATAAAGATAGAATTTTATTGATTGGTTCTAAAGAAGCACACTTTTTGAAGTTGCTTGATAAAGATACCCAAAAAGACCGTGTTGAGGCGGTTTTGAAGTATTTGCCGCCAGCCGTTATTTTTAGTGTCAATGTTGAAATACCTGACTTCTTTATTGAACTTGGCAATAAATATGACGTCCCTTTGTTTAAATCAAAGGAACGGACAACCCCAATTAATTCTAAACTTTATGCCTATTTAAGAAGTGTGCTTGCACCAAGAGAAACAATCCATGGTACATTGCTTGATATTTATGGGCTAGGCACAATGATTATTGGTAAAAGTGGCATTGGTAAATCTGAAACGGCATTGGAGCTAATCAAAAGAGGTCATATCCTGGTTGCTGATGACAGAGTCGATGTTTATGAAACGGCACCGGGCATTTTAATCGGTCAGGCACCAAAGATTTTAGAACGCTATATTGAAATCAGAGGCATCGGTATTGTTGATGTCGTTCATATGTTAGGTGCTGGTGCGTTCAGGGAAAATAAAAAGATTCGTTTGGTGATTGAACTGGAGCATTGGGATAATACCAAAATGTATGACCGGTTAGGTCTGGAAACTGAAACCTTTAGAATCTTTGAAACAGACATTCCAAAGATTACGATACCGGTTTTACCAGGCAGAAACAATGCGACATTGGTGGAGTCTGCAGCGATGAATCAGAAACTGAAATATTTAGGCTATCATGCAGCAGAAACACTTGTAAAGAATGTCGCAGCAAAAGCGGCATCAAAAGGAGATAATGATGAAGAGTAGTTTTAAGAAATATCAAAATTATTTTGTATATGGTGGATTCTTACTGGTATTCTTAGTATTGGTTTTGGTTGCAACCAGTGGTAATGCACCATATGGTAAGACAGTTTTTGAAGGTTTTGCACTGACATGGTATTCGATTTTTATTATCACTGGTCTCATATTCGGTGCCATCATGATGTATTTTGAATTAAAAAGAGTAGGACATGATCCCGATATCTTGTGGGACGGCTTACTGGTGTTTGTACCACTAGCTATTGCTGGTGCAAGACTTTGGTATGTCCTGTTCAATTTAGAGAAGTATGGCGACATCATGCGCATATTCAATCTTACCGAAGGAGGACTGGGTATTCATGGATCAATTATTGTTACCTTTGTCGTACTCATTTGGTTTACAAGACGCAAGAAAATCGATTATTGGTTTGTCCTTGATTTGGTTGCTCCTGCATTTTTAATTGGTCAAACACTTGGACGTTGGGGTAATTTCATGAATCAGGAACTTTATGGACCGGTTGCTGATAACTTAAATTGGTTGCCGCCATTCATTAGGGAACAAATGTTGGTCAATGGTGCATATCGTCATCCAACTTTCTTGTATGAAAGTATTTGGAATTTGATTGGACTTGTTTTAATCCTCGTTTTAAGAAGAAAACGGATCTTTAAATTAGGGGATATCATGGCGTTTTATTTGGTTTGGTACGGCGTTGGCAGAATTCCAACCGAATGGCTTAGACTAAATAGCGGCGTTACCGAACCATTAATGGCATTTGGCATTCCGGTTTCAATTGCAACCTCAGTCGGCTTCATTATTGCAGGCGTTCTCATCTTTGTATTAAAACGCGTATTTAGAAAAGATTTGGGCTTATATGACGACTATGGTAAAAAAGCAGTACTCTTTGATTTAGATGGTACATTGCTCGATACGGCTGATTTAATCTATAAAAACATTAAACAGACATTTAAAGAATATTTCCCGGATAAGGTTTTTACTGAAAACGAATTAAAGGCATTCGTTGGGCCAACATTGAATGAAAGTTTTTCTTGGTATGAAACCAATCCTAAAAGATTAGAGAAAATGATTGAAACCTATAGAAAACATAATGCAGTCAATCATCAGACGGGTGTTAAACCATTTGATCACGCCAAAGAAACCCTTGAAGCCTTAAGAGCAAGCGGCTATCTAATTGGTATCGTTTCATCTAAAAAAAGAGAAGTTGTTGAATTTGGGTTACAACAAAACGATTTACTAAAACTGGTTGATGTTGTTGTTGGCAGTGATGATGTCACCAAACATAAACCAGATGCAGAACCAATTGAAAAAGCATTGAAGCAGTTAGCGGTCAGTCCGGATAACGCAGTTTATGTAGGGGACCATGAAAATGATATCAAGGCAGCAAAAAATGCCGGTGTTAAATCAGTTGGTGTTGCTTATTCGATTCATTATGCGAAGCTACTTTCTGCACAACCGGATTACGTGATTGACGATTTAGAAAAACTACTACACATATTTTAAGGAGCAGCCATGTTATATGACATTTTAATTATTGGATCAGGACCGGCAGGCATCACGGCAGGCATTTATGCCAAAAGAGCGAATTTGAAGGTTGCTGTTTTTGAAAAAGGCGCACCAGGCGGTCAAGTACTTAATACGGCTGAAATTGAAAACTATCCAGGCTTTACGAAGGCAACCGGCTATGAACTTGCCTCTGCGATGTTTGAGCATCTTTTAGCGCTTGATGTTGAAGTTATTTTTCAAGAAGTGATTACGGTCAAAGATTTAGGCAATAAGAAACAAGTGATTACAGCGAATCAAATCTTTGAAACAAAAGCGGTATTAGTAACTAGTGGTGCAGTACCTAGAGTGTTAGGCGTGCCAGGAGAAGACAATTTTGCCTCCCGTGGTATTTCATGGTGTGCGATATGTGACGGACCACTTTACAAAGATAAGAAGGTGGTTGTCATTGGTGGCGGTAATTCGGCTGTCGAAGAATCGCTATTCTTATCAAATATTGTCAGTCATATTACCATTGTTCAAAACAAAGACCATTTAACGGCAGACCCTAAAGCGCAGGAACTATTAAAGAAAGCATCCAATGTCGATTATATTTTTGGTGCAGAGGTGCTGGCGTTTTTAGGAGATGAGAACTTAACTGGCGTTAGCGTTAGAACCAAAGAAGGCGAAAGAATTATTGATGCAGATGGCGTCTTTGAGTACGTTGGCTTAGTGCCAGTGACGACCTTCTTAGGTGGACTAGGCATTACCAATGAAGCAGGCTATGTCATTGCGGGCGATAAAATGGAAACAAGTGTTCCTGGCATCTTTTCAGCAGGTGATGTCAATGTCAAACAAATCAGACAAGTGGTCACTGCTGTTTCAGATGGTGCGATTGCTGTACAAAATATCATTAAGTATTTAGAAACGATCGGAGAATAGATTATATTGAGTTTTGCCAAAATTGTTAAAGAAGAACTCATACAACTTCATTTATCCAGAGAAGAAGAGTTAGCAGAACTGGCAGCCATGATTGAACTGGGTTGCGAATTGACTATTTCTGAAGGTAAGCCCATACTGTGGTTTAAGTCGAACAATCCAACAGTTGCCAGAAGATTTTTAAGCATGCTCAAAAAACT
>CAZIZJ010000012.1:0-2821 GCA_964543675.1 uncultured Acholeplasma sp.
CGATTAAATTGATTCGCGTTCAAAAATATGATGCGGTAAAATAATTCTAGTATTTTCTACACCTTTGGATTGCATTAACTTAGTTAATAGTCTCATTGATACCGCACCAATGTCATAAACCGGTATATCAATTGATGTCAATCCTGGTCTTGATAATGCTGCATACTTAGTATTTTGGAAGCCGGCAATCTTTAAGTTATTCGGCACATGTTTTCCATTATTGATTGCCGTGTTCAAAAATGAAACAGCAATCGAATCTCTTACAGCAATTGCGCCATCGACATGGATATCAGCGAAGAACGTTTCAAAGTGTGGTCGATTGATCGATGTATCACCTGATGTTCTAAAGATTCTTGGTTCAAGTTTTGCATCCAGCATCGCCTTGGTATAGCCTTCTTCTTTTTTATCATTGACGCTATATCGTCTAGCCGTTGATAAAAGATAAATATCCTTGCAGCCTTTATCAATCAATTTTTTAGTAATTTCATAGCCTGCTTTGACATAGTCAATTGAAACGGTTGGTACAATCGGGTCTGATGTCACCACATTGGCAAACACATAAGGAATGTTGTTGTCGTTGAACATGCGTTTAATCAGTTCAACATCACGGTCATTCAATTCATCATTCAAATAAAGAATGCCGTCAACTTGTTCGGCAACAATGTTTTGTAGGGTATCAAGCACATCAACATCTTCATGAATTGAAAATACTTTAATTGAATAATTGTATTTGGCTGCAATATCAGAAATTCCGCCTAGCATCTGTGCCACCGATGCTCTCGTGATATCTGAAATAACAACACCAACTGTTGTTGTTTTTCTAGATGCCAGACCACGGGCAATGACATTTGGTCGATATCCTAATTCCTTAATTACTTTCAAAACGCGCTGTCTGGTTTCTTCTTTTACTTTTTCCGGAGAGTTTAAAACTCTAGAAACTGTTGCAAGCGATACACCAGCAGCCCCAGCTACATCATATATAGTGGCATTACTCATAAAAATCACCCCTTAATAGACATCATTATAACATATAATGGAAGTGCTTACAATATCTATGAAACAAAAATGTAAATTTTCATGAAAAAGAAAACCGGCAATATGCCGGTAGACTTTAACTTTGTTTCTTTTCTTTAATTCTCGATGCCTTTTTGCTTAATGCACGGATATAGTTCAACTTCGCGCGGCGAACAACACCAATACGAACAACCTCTAAGCGATCAATAACTGGTGAATGAACAGGAAATGTTCTTTCAACGCCGATCCCATTGGAAACCTTACGTACTGTGAAAGTTTCTGAGACACCACCGCCTTGACGTTTAATAACTAATCCTTCAAATAACTGAATTCTTTCTTTGCTGCCTTCTTTAATCTTAACGTATACTTTAACAGTATCACCAGCTTTGAATACTGGACGTTCTTGAATAAACTTCGCTGTAATTTCAGAAATTAAGGCTTGACCTTTTAACTTTGCCATAAACGACTCTCCTTGTTTAACGTCTGTTCATAAGTGATACTTAGCGGACCAGCGTGCTTTTTTATTATACATGAAACTTTATGTTGTTTCAATCTCTTTTTTGATACGTTCAAGTATCTTTGATTCTTCTTTGTTCAAATTCTTTTTTTCTAATAAATCCGGTCTTTTCAAATACGTTTTTTTAAGACTCATGTAAAGTCGCCATAACCGTATGTTTTCGTGATGACCTGATTTTAAGACCTCAGGAATGCTATAGCCTTCATAACTTTCAGGCTTCGTATATTGTGGATATTTTAGTATCCCTTGTTGATGCGAGTCATCGATGTAGGATGCCTCGTTAATCACACCTGGCAATAACCTCGTTAATGCATCTGTGATGACCATCGCTGGTATTTCACCACCAGTCAAGACATAATCGCCGACTGATACTTCTTCATCAACAAAATGAAGTATGCGCTCATCAATGCCTTCATAATGTCCGCATATTAAGATAATATGCTTTTTTTCACTGCGCCATGTTGTAGCAAGCCCTTGATTGAACACTGTGCCTTGCGGTGATAATAAGACCGTATATGAATCTTTCGTCTTTAAAGACTTCAGTAATTTATAAAACGGTGGAAAGATCATCAGCATGCCTGCACCGCCACCATAAGGTGTATCATCAATCTTGCCGCCCTTTAAGTCAGTATATGCTCTTAAATCGTGGATTTGAATCTTGATGATGCCATCTTCAATCGCGTGCTTAATTTTTGATGTGGTGAGAAACTCATTGAAAAAGTTTGGGAAAATTGTAATAATGTCTATTTTCATAATAATCCCTCGATCACATCAATAAATATGCCATCGGTTGAAACCGATTTGATGAATGCTTTAACAAATGGTACTAAGACTGATTTGTTGTCATTTGTTTTGATTCTTAATAGGTGTCCCTGCGGAACCTCAACAACTGACTCGACGATGCCGACATGGAAATTATTTCCAGTCCACACATCCAAACCAACTAATTTGGGCAAATGAAATTCATCCTCACCTAAATCATCGGGTTCCTCTTTTGTAAAAATCTCTAACTTTCTTAACGGTTCAACACTAGTCAGTGTAGGCAATCCTTCAAAGCTGACTAGAAAATATGCGTTTTGACGTCTAACTGATTTAATCACCAATGGTTTTTGGTCAGCATAAACAGTCGCACCTACTTTGAACCGATCAAAGTCTGTATCTGGTAATACTTTAACTTCCCCTTTTATTCCGTGCGTGGTAACTATTTTACCAATTGAATAAAATATCATAAGTTTTAGAATGCATCAATATCAATATGCACACGTTTACCTTCTTTTGATGCTCCAGCAT
>CAZIZJ010000012.1:2831-17301 GCA_964543675.1 uncultured Acholeplasma sp.
CGAATCGCACTTGCAATTTTTCCGCCTTTACCAATTACTCTGCCTAAATCTTTTTCATTCACAAGCAGCTGAATATGGGTTAACCCTTCTTCATCTGACAAAGTCTTGACATGAACATCATCCGGGGAAACCACTAATGGCACAACTATTTGTTTGATTAACTTTTCAAAATCGACTGCCATATGTTTTTAACCCCCTTTTAGTTATTTGTTTAAAACATTATACTTCTTGAATAAACTCTTAACTGTGTCTGTAGGTTGTGCACCGGTTGATAACCATTTAGTAACTTTTTCGCTGTTTACTAAAACAGTTCCCTTGATTGGTTCATAGGTACCGATGATTTCTAAGAATTTACCATCTCTTGGTGCTTTCGCATCAGCTGCAACAATTCTGTAGAAAGGTCGCTTATGATTACCAAAGCGTTGTAAACGTAGTTTAACTGCCATCTTATGTCTCCTTTTAATTTAAGTCCTTCATTATTTTATCATATATTTTCTGACTGTCAAGTATTTTTTCTTGACAATCAAGGAATATTCGCTGTTTCATTATAAAATAACGACGGATATACAGCAATAAACCCTTTGACGTTATGCAATTGATTGGTCAATAACTTTTCGCCTTTGACTTTATCGAAATATACAATTGCGTAATTCGCTTTTTTTGAAACATAAACAACATTAATGTCCATGCGTTCTAACCTTTTAGGCACTTCTTTTCCAAAAAAATCAACAATGTATGCAGTTCTTTCTATTTGCATGCTATACCTCACCAAAAATATCTTTCAATTCTATTTCTTTGTATGCACCAGGCGCTAAATCAAGTTTTAATCTGCCGATTTGAATTCGCTTTAACAAAAGCACTTCAAATCCTAGTTTCTTAAACATTTTCTTTACCTGATGAAACTTTCCTTCATCAATGGTAATCTCTACCATGTGATCCTTAAAACTTAAATCTTTGGCAATCCCCACATAACTCGAGCCGTCGGTATCAATCAGTTGAACACCTGATCTTAATGCACTTGCAGATCTTTCGTCAAATGGTTGATCCAGTTTAACCACATAGACTTTATCTACATGATGCTTTGGATGGGTAATTTGATGAACGATACTGCCATCTGTTGCCAGCAGCATCAAGCCTTCTGCATCTAAATCGAGTCTACCGACCATTTTCAAGTCAAATCGGTTATAGGGGTCTTTTAGTAAATCAAAGACCACTGGGTGGATATTATCTTTGTTTGCTGACAAGAATCCTATCGGTTTATGGATTGCTAAAAGGATGGATGGCTTATAATACACATCTTTTCCTTTAACCGATATTTTATCATATTTTTCATTGATTTTTAAATCAAAATCAATAGCCACTTGACCATTAACCAAAACATCTTGATTTTTAATCAAGTATCTGACTTCTTTTCTGCTACCGTACTTTAAATTAGCAAGCAATTTATCGAGTCTCAAGCTATACTCCTTATGTTATAATGTTTACGAGGTGAAATCTCTATGATTTTAATGCGACATATCATTCGCGAAGGTCATCCTTCATTAACAACTAAATCACAGCCTGTTTTGTTTCCACTGTCAAAAGAGGACATCAAATTAGGTAAGGACCTTTTGGAATACGTGATCAATTCACAAGATGAAGAAATGGTCAAAAAGCATAAATTACGGGCATCAGTCGGACTTGCTGCACCACAGGTGAATCAATTGAAAAGAATGTTCGCGATGCACGTTACTGACTTAGATGGCAAGCTTTATTCCTATATCATGATTAATCCGGAAATTGTCGGTACATCAAAGGAAGAAACGTATTTACCTGGTGGCGAAGGTTGTTTATCGGTTGACAGACCAACCACTGGATTAACACCAAGAGCTTATGCGATCAAAGCAATCGGCTACCATTTGGATTTAACAACTGATACAGCCAAACCAATTGAACTGGTTTTAGAAGGTTATCCGGCAATTGTCTTTCAACATGAATTCGATCATTTAAACGGCATCATGTTCACTGAGAAGTTATTCCCTGAATTGCCTAAGGCTTTTCCGTTATTTGAAACCGAAGATGAAGACGGAGAACCAACAACAACTTAAAATATAAAGCATATTCCAGATACCTAGTTTATCTATCTCCGTTGATTTATATACATTTTTTATAACTTTATGCTGTTTAATTTACAACTCACAACAAAAATCATTAAATCGCTATTTATCTAGTACAGTATTCATTACTCAAAAATATTTTCTAGTCGCTAACTCATATTGTTCTAAAAACAATTGCTTTAAGTATACAATACTGTTTTGTTCATAGAAAAGTATGATTGCTTTTTTGTATTCAATGTTATTCACCCCAACAAAAGATACAGGAATGAGATTGTTTGCTATCAGTATGGCGTTTCCTAACATTCTCGCTGCTCGTTTATTGCCATCTTCAAATGGCTGAATGTACGATATCATCGCAACCGCAATCAATGCCTTTTCGACTGGATTTGCCTCTGAGTTCAAGTAAAGAAATAGCTTTTCCAGTGCTTCCCTAATACTAAACTCATTATCTAAAGGACGATAGTTGGTCCCAGTTATCCCAACCATTGAACGTCTAATGCCAAAAGTAATTGATAATCCATCAGAAATAAGATGGTGCAATTCCTCTAGCTTATAAACTGATAATTCTTGAAAATACGATGGGTTTTCCAAAATATACGATAGTGCATGTTTATGATTCAGAATCATTGTTGCTTCTTCTTCACTATGTCCTTCAGCTTTAACCTTTTCTTTAATAAGTCTTTCGGTATCCAATAATGTATATGTATTTCCTTCAATACTTGATGACTTCCATGAAAACTCAATGGTAAGTCTTTCCAATTCTTTTTTGATGCCGGTAGTTGTTTGACCCATCATCTTATCTTTATATATTTGATTCAAATAATTAATATGGATTAGTTCATCTTTAGTAAATAAGGCGTTTATCTCTTTAAAAACATCCATATTAAAAGTGTTGATGATATCGTTTCTAAAATCTAATTTAAAATACTCAGCAATATCAAATTCTTTTAGTAAGATTGATCGATTTAACGTATACTTAGTTGTTCTACCCAATCCAATTTGTCTTAAATGATTGTTTTGTATCAACAATGCTAAATCTCTATTAACTGTTGGTCTTGAATAGAATTCTTTGCCGAGCAATGTATGTATCTCATCTGGAGATAGCTCATCATTTTTACTTAGTATTGCAATAATCTTGTTTTGTCTTTCATTTAATTTCATATGATTTACCTTATCATTTTAATAGCTTAATCTTATCATTTTGATAAGAAAAAGTCAATATTTTTGATAAGAAAAAACCTATAAAACGTAAGTCTTTTTTTAGAGTGTCCGTTTTATAGGGTATAGTTTATCAGATTCTAGTCATTATTTATTATTGTAGGTTTTAACCAAACACTTTCGTGAAAGCTGTTTTTAATTCAATCAACGACACACTCTCCACCAAAATAGAGAATATGCTTTTTTTAATTTAAGGCAATCTTTTTATTTAAGAATACTAAATATAAAACAGCCAGCTGTACTTTAATAATATTGGCGGTATCCAAAGACTGGTTCATCTGCGTAAAGTCAAAAAGAATTTTCTTTTCATGTCTTTTACGTTTGCTGATGGTTGTTTCATACCATTTGTATTTTTGTGCTCTTTTGTGCTGTTCTACCAAACCGCTGTCTAAGACAACATAACCTGCGTATCCACTTTTGACAAAGCGTTTGAAGAGATCGTTTAATTCAATGAATTTGCCCGTACCAATCAATCTAGAGGCATAAGACGGATCAACATCATCAACCAAGAGTAATCCAATATAATCGCGCAGTAATCTGAATGCGGTAATCATTGCATCTTTGATTTTATAAAGATAGACTGGATCAAAAATCATTTTGACTTTGACGTCTTTTAACTGTTCTAATACAAAACGATAAATCTGTGCTTTATGATTGTCATCCGGTTTAATTAAAATCGATAGTTTTCTTTTTTTAATGATGCTCACTTGATGCTTGATCACTTCTAACACTTTATCTTTGTTGTGCATTAAATCATCAAACTTTGGAATGGTATAGATGAGATTTTCAGCACGAAGGCTTTTCGCTCTATCTGCTGCTTTTTCAAGTTCTTGATTGAATATCTTTAGGTTTTCACTATCTTGGATTTGGCATGAAAAAAGCAGCGGGTCAACCGCGATTACATTTTTATTTTGCAAGGCACTTTTCAAACCAGAAAGTTCTTCGTCACTTAAATGGTTGATTGGTGCGCCTTTAACTTTTCTAATGACGACATCGCTTAAGTTCAGCTTTTTCATTATTTTAAGCTGTTCATTTAAATCGACTTGATTATAATCTAAAAATGAAGTGATTGTTGGTTTCATAAGTTCGCCTTCCAATCATACATCAGGATACTGCCTGCAACCACCACATTCAAGCTTTCAACCGATTCTGTTTTTAACTGTATAAGTCCGTCCAGTGTTGCTTTAACATCTGGTGATAGACCTTTGCCTTCATTGCCTAAAACCAAAATGAATGGTTGATCTTTGGCTGGTTTATTGCTGGATGCATGTGCATCAGCACCAAACGCTTGATAGCCTTTTTCTTGCATCTCAATGATAAACTGACTGATGTTTCTTCTTTCAATAAAACAGTCAAAAATCGCTCCACCGGAAGCTCTGATTGTTTTTTCATTGTATAGGTCTGCACTCTTGAATGAAAAAACAACATGCTTAAAACCAAAAGCAACTGCACTACGGATCAGCGCTCCAGCATTGTCTGGATTTTGGATGTCATCAAGTACCAAGACTTGATTTGAGATTTTTTTGTTTTCAAATTTCTTGCATACTGCCATCACCTCAAAGGTGGTTTCTGTCTGAGACAATTCTTTCATTAACTTCTCAGAAATCTTTGTACCTTCTAAATCAGGATTTGACGTAATTACTTCTTGAATGACATTATGCTTTCTTGCCTCATCGACAATCTTTGGACCATAAACCAAAAACAAGCCAGTTTCATCTCGGTATTTCTTTAACTTCAATTTCATCCATGATTTAAATTTATTGTTTTCTTTTGATTCAATGATCATTTTTTTCTCCAAAATAATTTACTAATGCATCTTTTAATTCAAAGCCGTACATACTGATTTCTAAGTCTGTATCTGGTTTGATAATCAGTGTTTGAATATTGGTTAGTGCTTCATCCAACAATGGTTCAAATTGAAGTTTCTTTTCTTCTAAAAGTACCCGTTCCATCTTCGGATGGGTCACTGGACGTCTAGGTACATAAATTGAGCAGCAATCATTAAATGGTCTGACCGAAATATCATATGTTTCAATTTTCTCTGATAATCTAATAATATCAATTTTATCATAAGTAATCACTGGTCTGATGATTGGGATGTTAGTTACATTTTCAACAACCTTAATTGAATCCAGTGTTTGACTGGCTACCTGACCGACTGACTCGCCATTGATTAACGTTAAAATGCCTTTTGATTCAGCAAACATTTCGCCTAGTCGATACATCATTCTGCGCATAATGGTAATGATGTATGAATCATCGACATACTTTAATATTTCTTCATGGATCTTCGTGAATGGCACTAAATGAAGTTTAATCTTGTTGCTTGGCATATATCTTGCAAGTTGCTTGGCAATGTCAATGACCTTTTGAACCGATTCAAGTGGTGTCAGCGGTGTTGATTCAAAATGAAAGAGTTCTACTTCAATGCCTTGTTTCATCATTAAATAGGCTGAAACAGGTGAATCAATGCCACCGGATAGCATGACCAGTCCCTTGCCGCCTAAACCTATTGGAAAACCACCTGTACCAGGAATTTTCCCAATATATAAATAGGCTGCATCATGTCTGACTTCTACTTTTAAGGTATGCTTTGGTTGGTGTACATCAACAGTTAATCCATCTATTTGTGGCAAAATCTTTCCGGCAAGGATCCTTGATATTTCTAAAGATGTTTGAGGAAAACGTTTATCTGCTCTTTTGGTTTCTATCTTAAAAGTTGCTGGCAATCCAATTTCTTTATGGATTACTTCAACAGCAAGATCAGCGATCTTATCTAAATCCTTTTCACATCGGTAGACAAAAGAATATGAGTGAACGCCAGTGACATAAGTCAGCTGTTTTAACACGTGTTCTTTATTGTTTTCATTTAAATGAATAAAAATTCTGTCGTGCTGATATTCGAATGATACGTTACAATCACTTAATTTATTTTTTAATAGTTTTTTGACCTGGTTGATGAAGGTGGGTTTATTTTTTCCCTTAAGTACTAAATCACCGAAGCGCACTAAAATAATGTCTTTCATATAATCACCATCTATAATTATACCATTAGTGATATACTATTATTGGTGATTAAATGAACTATGTAACATTATTGGAAAGTGCCGAAGCACTTTTAAAAGATGAACCAAATACCTTATCTTTGTTAAGCAATGCTTCTGCATTCTTAAAAGAAAGCATTGAAAATTTAAACTGGGTCGGTTTTTATCTTTTTGATGGCGAAAAACTAACGCTTGGACCGTTCCAAGGAAAAGTCGCCTGCAACATCATATTCCCCAAAAAAGGTGTCGTTGGCACTGGATTTTCAACCAAAGAAATACAGGTGGTCCCTGATGTTTCAAAAATAGAAAATCATATCTATTGTGATCCGCTGTCAATGTCTGAAGTGGTCCTTCCTATCATTCATAATGATAAGGTTTGGGGAGTCCTTGATTTGGATGCACCAGTCATTGATCGGTTTGATGATGGACTGGTCCTATTTTTAAAAGATTTCACAGAAAAACTCATTAAATACATTGACTTTGA
This sequence comes from uncultured Acholeplasma sp., assembly GCA_964543675.1. Taxonomy (GTDB): domain Bacteria; phylum Bacillota_I; class Bacilli_A; order Acholeplasmatales; family Acholeplasmataceae; genus Acholeplasma. Next base: position 9,674 of record CAZIZJ010000012.1, read on the forward strand.
TAAGTCTTTCATATAAAATGAATAAGCGGTCAAAAGCAGGCTATGCTTTGTATTATAAATATCCCTTCATCAACGGATGAACTTAGTAACTTTCTTCTGCTAGAAAGCGAACAGGAAAAATGTGGATTATATAGTATGAAAAGTGGTGTGTTTGCCCCAAATAAAAGAAGGAGGTAAATTCAATATGTCACGTTATACAGGTCCAACTTGGAAAGTATCTAGACGCTTAGGGTTCTCAATTTCTGAATCAGGAAAAGAATTAAAGAAGCGCCCGTTTGCTCCAGGACAACACGGTCAACGTCGTACCAAGTTATCTGACTATGGTATTCAGTTACAGGAAAAACAAAAAGTACGCTTTGTTTATGGTGTTTCTGAAAAACAATTCAAAAAGACTTTCCATGAAGCTGCAAAGCTAACTGGTAAACAAGGTGAAAATTTCTTGAAGCTTTTGGAATCCAGAATCGATAACATTGTCTACCGTTTAGGTTTTGCAAGAACTCGTGCACAAGCTAGACAACTAGTAAACCACGGTCACATTCAAGTTGATGGTCATAAAGTAGACATCCCATCATATCGTTTACAACCTGGCCAAAAGGTAGCTCTTAGAGAAAAGAGTAAAGACCTTGTTGTGGTCAAGGATGCTAAAGAAGCACAATACGTTCACGTAGATTATGTTGCTTTAGATGAAAACGGTGTTGGAACATTCGCAAGATATCCAGAAAGAAACGAATTCTTGCATGATGTCAACGAACAATTAATAGTTGAATTCTACAACAGATAAAAAGAAAATTCTGCAAACAAGCAGAATTTTTTTTATAAATGATCAATGTTATTTTTTAACCAAAGCATCCGTTGATGGTACCAAAGCAATAACCAATCCACTTGTTGATGATATTCGGTTGCTGCCATCATCTCTGCTGGGTTTGGCCAAACATACGTATCCAATATTTGCCAGCGAACAAAGTTATCGACAGCATAATCATAAATTCTTAAATACATAAGCTCTAATTGATTTTTCCAAATATTTTGGTATGTATCGATGACTACTTTGAATCGTTGGATGTATTTGGCTTTAAAAGCGCTGCTTTGAAGTAATCTTGATAACATCATGTTATTGGTTGCCCAATATCCTTGTGGTTGATATGGATAATAATCACCATTGCCCATTGATATATCAAAATCCCAAAGCGGACCCATCTTCAATTTACCGCCGTGTTCCTTGTGAATAAAGACACTGCTGAAATTCACATCAACGTTTTTGGTGATTTCTTGAATAATGAAGTAATCAATGAACTGATCTTCATCAATCCAAACATGGTAACTAGATGTTGACATTGCACTAACGCCTTGTTGGATAAAGTTTTTAATGTATGCGACTTTCTGAGTAACAACTGGCGCTTCAAATTCTCTCATGTTTGGATCTACAATGGCGAATGGTCTGTCAAATGCTACAATATAGTCCAAATCAACCACTGAACCGCTGCTTAATCTGTCAAAGACATCCATTTCAAGCAAGAATCCATTACCATCAATACCATCATTGATATTTAGCCTGTTGGTATCAATCTCAACATGTTCGGTCAATAAATAAACGCCATCATAGCGACCATTGAAATAGAGATTGACAAATCTGGTTTCTAGCGTATGATTGAACCTTAAATAACTAGACATCATATGTCCCATGTAATTTCTAAGCAATGATTTATCGCCGTGTTCAGAAAGTAAAACATAATCCCTTGCAGGTGCCATACCTAAGAGCGATTGTCTGTCTTCAAATTTAATGCGATACGGTTTTTTAGCATAACCCCATGATGAATTACCGCGACCGCGAATTTGCATCGCTAAATTGGCTTGGTCAAAATTTCCGTGCGAATCCACTGAAATGGAACCATCAATATAAATCTCTCTTGAGGTAATCTCTTGAACTGGCGTTGTCGTAATATATAAATCGCTGACAGCATTAGCAGCTTTTAAAATGACTATTTTGTTGAAGGATTTTCTGGAAAAGCTGCCAAACACTTCCATCGTGATTTGAATGAAAGAATCTTCATACGAAAAAGGCACTCTAATTGTGTAGTCAGTAAGTTCTTGTCCATCTATGTAATATCTTAATCCGTAAGGTTCATGACGATTAGGTAATACAAAATCGTGTGAAACTTGTTCCGGAACGACTTCATCAATGAAATTTGGAATATTTGGATCGAGTGCACCCAATGTGCCACAGGCAGCCAATAACATAATTGGCCATATTAATACGAGAATAAATAGTTTTTTCATGCATTTATTTTAACATAGAAAAAGAAAATCTCCCTAATGGGAGATTGCTTTTTCACTTATTTGCAGCAGCACTTGTAAAGATGAGGAAATTTTTAGGGTCTAAGGCAGCACCACCAATTAATGCACCATCAATATCAGATTCTGCCAGCAAGCTTTCAATATTATCCGGTTTAACCGAACCACCATATAAGATACGAATGCTTTGGGCAATATCACTGCCATAAAGCGCCGTTAATTTTAAACGAATGTCTTTAATCGTATCGTTTGCCATTGCCGGTGTTGCAGTTTTACCAGTGCCGATTGCCCAGACTGGTTCATAGGCAATAATTGTTTTTTCTGCATTTTTTTCATCAACGTTTGAAAAGGCTTTTTCCAATTGCAGATCAAGTACTGCTTTAGTCGCACCTGACTCTCTATCTGCCAATACTTCGCCAACACATAAAATAGGTGTCAGTTCATGTTTAAACGCAGCGTGCATTTTTAAATTAACCGTTTCATCCGTTTCATTGTAGTAACTTCTGCGCTCGCTATGTCCAATCAAAATGTAGCTTGCACCAGCGGATTTAACTTGTGCCGGTGAGTTTTCACCCGTATAAGCACCTTCGTCTAAGTAATGCATGTTTTGTCCACCGATTCTTAATGCATCGCCTTCTCTTTTAACGAGTAGGTTTAATAGGATTGCTGGCGCACAGACAACTGATTCTACTTTGGAACGTGGCGGTACTGTTTCGTTAACTGCAAAAACAAATGCTAAAGCCTCATCTTTAGTTTTGTACATTTTCCAATTTGCAGCAATAACTGGTATTCTTTTTTTCATCATTAACCTAAAATCGAAGCAATATCTTTAATCGCTTCTTCAGCATGAGGGCCAGAAGCAACGATTTTTACATTTTCTCCCTTAGGAACAGCAAGACTCATTAAACCTAAAATAGATTTTAAATCAACTGTTTTATCTTTATAATATAACTTAATATCAACTAAGTGCTTTGATGCTGTTTGAACGACTTTTGCAGCTAGCGTTGCATGCAAGCCAGTGGTTGAACCGATAATGATTTCTTTTTCCATTTTGTTTCTCCTTTATTAAAACATTGGTGGTGTGGAAATCCACAATACACGTGCCATGCTGCCACCCGTGTTGATTAGATAATGTTCTTTGTTTGCCATGTAATAAAAGGTTTCGCCTTTTTTTACAATGAATCTTTTTTTATTTAAAACCAGTGTAATCTGACCTTCTAATACATATCCAAATTCTTCACCGGGGTGCGAATCATCAATTCTTGATTGTCCGCCTGGTTTAATTTCAATAATGATTGGTTCCATTTCATATTTGAGGGCATTTGGAACAATCCATGAAATCAAAGATCCTAATTCGACAGATTCTTTTTCATAAAAATCCTCTTTTGTAAAAACGATCTTTGCATCTTCATCTTCAGGTTTCGAGAAGAATTCATACGTTTCGACCCCCAATACCTCAAGCAGTGCAAACAATGTCTGAATTGATGGGGAGGTCAAATTGTTTTCCAATTGTGAAATGTAGCCTTTAGTTAATTCTAAACGATTTGCAAGTTCTTCTTGCGTTAAGTTGTTGCCTAGTCTAAGTGCCCTAATTTTCTTTCCTATATCCATAATTATACTTCGTGAACTGCTGCAACACCTGGTAATACTTTACCTTCTAAGTATTCAAGTGATGCACCGCCACCAGTTGATATATGGGTGAAACTTGATTCAAGCTCGAATTTGGCAACAGCAGCAGCTGAATCGCCACCGCCAACAATGGTTATCGCATTTGGATGTAATGCAGCTAGTGCTAATGCAACCTCTTTGGTGCCATTGGCAAACGCATCCATTTCAAATACGCCTTGCGGTCCATTCCATACAACTGTTTTAGCAGTAGCAATTACTTCTTTAAATCGTTTGATTGTTAATGGTCCAATATCAAGTCCCATTTCATCAGCAGGAATTGCATCAAAGGAACGAATGTTTGTTTCAGTATTGGCATCAAATGCTTTACCAGTAACAACATCGAATCCTAATTCAATCTTGCCTTCTGCAGTTCTTAATAATTCTTTAGCTAAATCCACTTTGTCTAATTCAACCAGTGATTTACCAACTTCAAAGCCTTGTGCCTTAAGGAAAGTAAATGCCATGCCGCCGCCGATTAAAACTTTATCGGCTATTTTTAATAAATTGGTGATCACATCAATTTTATCAGATACTTTCGCACCACCTAAAATGGCAACAAACGGTCTTTTAGGATTTTCTAAGGCACCACCAATAAAGTTGATTTCTTTTTCAAGGAGCAATCCTGCAACTGCTTCTTTAATGTTGGCAGAAATACCGACATTGGATGCATGCGCTCTATGCGCTGTACCAAATGCATCATTAATAAATACATCCCCTAATGAAGCCCAGTATTTACCAAGTTCTTCATTGTTCTTAGATTCTTTATTGCCATCTAAGTCTTCAAATCTGGTGTTTTCAAACATTAATATGTCGCCGGATGCCAACTCATTAATTGCAGCCTCCAAGGCTTCACCTCTAGTTTCTGCAACAAATCTAACATCCTTATTCAATAATTCTCCCAATCTTTTAGCAACCGGTCCCATTGAGTTGGTTGCTTTATCGTCCGCTGTCTTGATTCTGCCCAAATGAGAGAATAAAATTGCCTTGCCGCCATGTGCGATGACATACTCAACTGTCGGCAATGCTGCAACAATTCTTGTATCATCGGTAATTGAACCGTCTTTGGCTAATGGTACGTTAAAGTCGACACGCACTAGCACTTTCTTTTCCTTTAAATCAATATCTCTTAATGTTTTCTTCGCCATACTTGACTCCTTTTTAATTAATCGTTTTACCATTTGTTATTATACCACGAAGCATATATTGTTTTCATCTCGTTAGATAATGAAAGTGTATTCATACTAAACTTTCCTTATATTTAAATACATTAAATATAGTAGTCGCTAATTTATGATACCTATTAAGTGTCATATCAACATAAATTTGGTGCAGATCATCAAATAAAAACACTAACTTTTTGCCATCTACCTTGATTTCTTTGATCGCCACCAGATTAATCCATATATTATCATAATCTCGCATCGCCTTTGTATAAAAAAATGCCAGCCGATCACTCAAGACCACTGGCACAAGATACTTTACTTGAAATACTTTTTTGACGCTCTTCAAATAACCTTCTAGCGTAAACAAGTGTTTGATGCATAAACCTCTGACTGCAGCAATTGCTGATTTTGATAACTTATGTCTGCCTGGATAACTATAACCGCCATCCATTTCATTTTTTATGTAATAGATCATATCTTTGCCTCCGATTTTACTATTATATGATGATATAATTGTAAAAGAAAGCAATTTTAAGAAGGTTTCCTATTATGATTCAAACAAGCATTTTTAAACCAATTAAAGACAAACAAACAAGATTTTTGTATGAAAGCATCGCTCATCAGCTCAACTACATTGAAACACTGTCAACAGTTGATGCGCTGGATGGATACATCAAAAGGGTTTTAGCATATCTTAATGGATTTACCGAGAAAAATAAACTGTTCAAAGATTTAAGAAAAACACATCAAATCCATCCAAATCTTTATATCAGGTGGTTGATTGAATTTGCCAAGTTCAAAATCCATTACACCCAATATCCAAACATAAAAAGATTGGATGATTTAATGTTGTTTGCTGAACGTCAGTCAACCTTTTCATATCTCTTGTTAATCACTGATAAAAATGCCTCTGATCATATCAAAATCATTGGTGATCTTGCTAAGGTAGATATTTTATCGCACGTCTTATTGAATGCTGATACGCTTAAGAAAAACAATCAAATTCATTTTCCAACGCAACTCATTGAAGACTACCACTTAGAAGAATCATTAGATGGCAGTTATATGATCAATGAAAGATACATTGCCTTGTGGGAAATGATTGCCTACAAGATCAAAGTTTTAAGTGAAGGCATTTCTTTAGCATATGGTCTCTTTAATGAAAGCGAAGCTTACTTGATTGAGGCATTTACAAAGACACGCTTTAAGGAGCTTAATAGCCATTTAAAAAAGAAATATACCGTCTAAACGGTATATTTTTTAATTGATGATGTTTCTGGCATTGTAATTGATGATGGGTTGTTTCCATTTCATGATTAACTCTAATAGGAGAAGTGAGAGTGCAAATGCAACATGTATAATAGATATTGCTATTATCAATATACCCATGTGATAATCCCTTGATGTCAACGCAATAGCAAACACATAAATGCTTATGCCCAATGGTGACAAATGTTTAATAAATGTCATTCGCATTCGATTATCAAAAACTCCCAAAACTAAGTCAAATTTAAGATCTTTGGCTAATAGGTTGATTGATAGCGCGCATGATAAGAAAAACAAGATGGCTAGCAAAATAAATCCTACCTGTCCAGAATAAATTGATTGTCCCAGCACTATCAATGCAGCAATTACATTGATAATTATTATCAAGATATTGATTGTATACATTACAATTTTTTTCATTTGCATTCACCTTTTATTGATGACTGATTCAATAATTATCCGATTGAGCCTTCCATCTCTAGTTTAATCAGCTGATTCAATTCAACAGCATATTCCATCGGCAATTCTTTAGCAAACGGTTCAATGAATCCCATGACAATCATTTCAGTCGCTTCTTCTTCGGTTAACCCTCTGCTCATTAAATAGAACAACTGTTCTTCAGAAATTCTAGAGACGGTTGCTTCATGCTGTAAAAATACATCTGAATTCTTAATGACATTGATTGGCACCGTGTCTGATGTCGATATGCCATCTAAAATAATGGTGTCACATTCAATATTGGATTTGGATCCTTTAGCTCTTTTGCTGAAAAGTACCTTACCGCGGTAATTGACTTTACCGCCACCGCGTGAAATTGATTTAGATACAATTGAAGATGTCGTATTCGGTGCCAAATGAATCATTCTGGCACCAGCATCCTGCCATTGTCCTTTACCTGCGAATGCGATTGAAATGGTTGTTCCTTTGGCATATTCTTCCAATAGGATGCAGGAAGGATATTTCATATTGACATTTGAACCGATGTTGCCATCAATCCACTCCATGTGTCCGTTCTTAAAGACATGTGCACGCTTGGTGACTAAATTAATGACATTGTTACTCCAGTTTTGTATGGTCGTATAGCGGCACGTTGCATCCTTTTTAACGACGATTTCAACAATTGCGGCATGTAGTGAATCTTTTGCGTAAACCGGTGCGGTACAGCCTTCTACGTAATTGACATAGCCACCTTCATCAACAATGATCAGCGTTCTTTCAAATTGTCCCATTTGATCGGAG
>CAZIZJ010000013.1:0-2216 GCA_964543675.1 uncultured Acholeplasma sp.
TCGGAATTTGACCGGCACTTCTTGGAAAACTCATCGTCAGTTTCGCTGAAGGATTGGTTTTTCCAGTAATGATATTGGCTAGTGCCTTAGCACCCATTGCCCCTGGGAAAAATGCTTCCAGTACACCATCAACAAAGTCGATGATGCCAGTTAAATTCAAAGGTCTGCCATTAAACAATACCAGTCCAATCGGACGACCAGTTTTCAAATGAATATCAAAAATCATTTCTTCCTGATGGTGCGGCAGTTTGATTGAACTTCGAGAATGTGCCTCGCCACTTTGATCTTTATCTTCACCAGCTGCAACAATGACATAGTCACATTGTTTGACCAAATCAAAATCAATCGATGTACCATCATTGACATAGTGAACATTCAAGACTTTAGAAAACTCGTCATAAAGCGTGTTGTTGTCGTGCTTGCTGCCATGCCAGCTCCAAGGACCATTTGTTTCTTTATTCTGGGCATAACGACCGATTAAGGCGATTTTCCCCTTTTTGATTGGGAAGATATTGTTTTCATTCTTAAGTAGAACAATTGACTCTTCTGCAACCTTCAAGGTGGCTTCTAAATGATTTTTATGACGAACCAGTTTTCTTTCTTTTTCAAGACTGGCACCTTTATATGGATTGTCAAAAAGTCCGCAATCCTGTTTCAGTTTTAAAACTCTTAGTACGGCATCATCAATTGACTTTAAAGTAATATCGCCTTTTTCTAATGCTTCTTTTGTATGTTTAATATAGAGTGCTGTTGCCATTTCAATATCTAGCCCTGCTTTAATTCCTGCAACTGCCGCTTCATAACCGTTAGCTGATGTACCGTGGGTTATCGTTTCTTTCAAGGATGAATGATCAGAAATGGTAACTCCTTTGAATTTCCATTTTTTTCTTAAGACATCGGTCAGCAAATATTTATTGGTGGTTGCAGGAACACCTTCAAAAATATTGAATGATGTCATAATCATTTTGGCACCAGCAGAAATTGCTTGTTGATAGCCTGACATGTAAAGTTGGTGCAGTCTTAATCTTGACATATCAACAGTATTGTAATCCTTACCTGCCTCTGCTGCACCGTATGCTGCAAAGTGCTTGACGCATGATGCGATGTTACCGTCTTTTTTAGTGTTCTTCCCTTGAAAGCCTTTAACTTGCAGTGCTGCAAAACGACCATTCAAATAAGGGTCTTCGCCGTAACTCTCAACCACTCTGCCCCATCTTGGATCTCTCACCAAATCAGCCATCGGGGCAAACGTTACTTGGATGCCTGCAGTCGATGCTTCGATAGCAGCAACTCTTGCTGACAATTCAATCAGTTGATCATTCCATGATGATGCCAGTCCCAGTGGTACTGGAAAAATGGTTTCGTAACCATGAATGACATCTGCCATAAAAATTAGCGGTATCTTGTGTCTGCTTTTTTCTAGATACTTCTTTTGAACAGCAATCATCTCGGTAGCATCCCCAATACCTAAAACGCTGCCTGCTTCAAAAATCTCTTTTTCGCCAATGCCTAATTGGGCAACTGGTCCAGCAATTTCCGTCTTGGTATCCCTTAGAAAGAAATGCGGCGAAATCATTGTCATCTGTCCAATTTTTTCTTCAATTGTCAATGTGCTTAATAATTCTTTTAAATTGATGTTAGACACTTTCCCTGATCACCACGCTTGCCTCAGGATTTGTTAATGGATACACATTTTTATTATTTAGTACTCTGGTTAAAAATCCGGCAATTTGTCTGCCCCACTCAAAGTGATTGATTTCAATGGTCGTCAGTTTCGGTGTAATATATTCGTTTAAGGCAATGCCATCAAATCCAGCAACACCACAACGCTCCGGCACTTTAATGCCTTTTTCATTGAATGCTTTTATCAAGCCCACTGCCAACTCATCATTGGCACAATAAATGAAATCCGGAATCTGATCTTCTTTGATTAGATTAAGTCCAGCTTCATAACCTGATGAAATCGTAAAGTCACCTTGAATATATTGGTACTGTTTCAAGTTTTTATCTGCTAATGCTCTTAAAAATCCTTTATAACGTTCTTGGTTATTGAATGCATCTTCTGGTCCGGATAAATAACTGATTTTCTTGTATTTCTTTTCATCAATCAACTTTGATAAAAAAGTATGGACTAAATCCTGATTTTGAATCATTGAATGGTAAATATTTTTACCATCCAAGTAACGGTCTAAAACGACAATCGGATGATTGTTTGC
>CAZIZJ010000013.1:2226-17255 GCA_964543675.1 uncultured Acholeplasma sp.
CTTAACATCACTGATGATGCTTTACCGGATGAAACAATGATGTTATAGTCCTTCTTTTGTAGCTCATGGTTAATCCCTTCAAGTAAATCCGAAAAAATCGGTCCACCAAAACCATAAATGAATACGCCAACGTTTCGGCTTTTTCTGGTTTTTAAGTTTCTTGCATGAGCATTTGGATAATAATTGAGGCTTTCAGCGACCTTAAGTATCTTTTCTCTGGTCTTTGGGTGTACGTTAGGTCGGTTGTTCAATGCGTATGATGCCGTTGAAATCGATACGCCTGCCTTTTTGGCAACATCTTTAATTGTCATGGGTTAGCTCCTTTATAAATATACTTGCAGCATAAGGTTTAAGTACTGTCTTTTCACTTAAATCAATGGCTACATTGGATAATAGATTGGTAAATGCTTGAAATTCCTTTAAATCAATAATCACTTCCTGATTGGTCATATTGTTAACGACCAATGCTTGATGGGTTTTATCTTGTCTTAAATAAATAAACGTTTTTGGATCTTCTGGAAACAGACCAGTGAAATCACCTTCGGTAAAAACATCATATTGTTTCCTTATCTTAAATAACTGCTTGGTGTATTGGTATACGCCATTTGGATTTTCTAAATCGATTTTAGCATTGATGTTTAAGTAATTCGGATTGACCTTTAACCATGGCTCATGTTTGGAAAATCCAGCATAAACTTCATCATTCCATTGAAACGGCGTTCTTGAGTTGTCTCTGCCTTTGGCATAGATAGATTTCATGATGTCTTCATCTCTCCAACCATAGCCTTTGGCTTCTTCATACCAATTGAGAATTTCAACATCCTTGTAATTACTGATATCATCAAATTTAATGCCCGTCATTCCGATTTCTTCACCTTGATACACATAGGGTGTTCCTTTTTGAAGATAAAGCATGGTAAATAGCATTTGAGCAGAACGAATTCTAAAGTTTTTTTCGTCACCAAATCTGCTGACCTGTCTTGGTTGATCATGATTTGATAAGAAGAGCGAATTCCAGCCAGATGACTTAAATATTTGATGATTGTTTGAAAGAATGGTCTTTAGTTCCAAAAAGTCAGTTGGCTGAATATACCATTTCGATTGACTTTTCACTTGATCGACTGCCAAATGAGAAAACTGAAATGTCATATTTAATCCGAAATCTTGGTTGCTTGTCAGTTCTTTGGCACGTATGACTGAAATGCCACCCATTTCACCAACTGTCATGATGTCTCTTTCTTTGAAACACGCCTGATACATCTCTTTTAAGAAACTTTCCAAATAAGGACCATCACCTAACTTGCCGCTAGGAACATCTTTTCCAATTAAATCGATGACATCCATCCGGAATCCATCAATACCTAAATCTAACCAGTCATTCATCATTTGATAGATTGCTTGTCTTAATTCACTGTTTTGCCAGTTTAAATCAGGTTGTCTTTTGGAAAACAAATGGAAATAATACTGATTTGTCGTTTTATCAAACTGCCAAGCAGAACCAGAAAATATCGAATGTATATCAGGAATTGGCTGATCTTGCCAAATATAGTAGTCTCTAAATTTTGAATCCTTTGATTTTTTGGCTTCTTTGAACCAAACATGCTCATCAGATGTATGGTTAACGACTAAGTCCATGATGATTTTCATATCCCTTTGATGGACTTCATCAATCAATGAAATTAGATCATCCATTGTACCGAACATCGGATTAACTTTTGTATAATCAGAAATGTCATAACCGTTATCATCCATCGGAGATTGATAAACCGGAGACAGCCAAATAACATCAACACCATAATCCTTTAAATAATCAAGTTTGGAAATAATGCCTTTAATATCGCCGATACCATCATCATTTGAATCCTTGAATGACAACGGATATATTTGATAAATCAGTGCCTTTTTCCACCAAGTTATAGTTTTTTCCATTCAAGCACCTCCAAACCCTTTTGGATGATTGGATGTGCCATGAAAGCATCAACAACATCGCCTGATAAATAGGCATTGCACATCAGTAGTTCCAATCCTTTATCAATGGTGATGTATCTGTTGGAATACCACGGTTCTTCACCTTCAAAATTGTATGCATCAATGAATCCATATTCGCCCCAAACATTCGGTAAGTTCTTCATGTACTGCATCGCCTCAATGACTTCATCGGGATTGGTAATCAATGAACCAATCATGGCATTTGGTGCCACCGTACCATCGGTAAGAATCTCATTTTTGTTATTTGGTACGCAGTGAAAAACGCCGTACCCCTTTGGTGTCGATGATGCCGTAAATCCAAATGTCTCTTTAGCAAACGTCTTAAACAAATGGTAGTTATTTAAATTCCATGCCCGGTGTCCTAAGGTTGCCTGCTTTAAGTTGTTAAACCATGAAAAACCAGTATCATCAACCCAATTTTTACCATCTAACCAGCATAAAGGATACTGATAGACAAACAAGGTGTTTCCTGGTGAATAATAGTATTCAATATCGCCATATAAACCTAGATTTCTTTCGAATCCATGATAAAGCGCCTTCGATAAATCTTGATCAAGTCTATTGGAACCAGCGGCAATAATATACATCGGTATTTGTTCAGCAAGCATGTGCCACTGAAAAATAAAACCAGGTTTTCCGGTAACATAATCACCACCTTTTAGTGGATTATATGCCATATAAAATCTTTTATGTCCCTCGTGTTCATGAACAAAGAATTCCCATTCGATTCTATTTAAAATAGCATCGGATAATTCTTTGACTTCCGGATGCGTAAAAAAAGATGCGGCAGCAATCACACCTTTGATGCAAAGCACTGTATCAATCGTTGAGTATTCACTTTTTTTAACGATTTCTGCTGTATGAAAATTAATGAAATGAATATAAAAGCCTTTATAATGTGGCACATTGTAAAGTAACGTCTTTAATGTTTTGATAACAATATTTTCTGCTTCTTCATATGACATGTAACCATATTTAACGGCGATAATGTATCCAGATAACATAAAACCAGTTGATGCAATGCTTGCAACCGTTGGTTTTTCATTATGATCAAGTGTTAACCCATAGCCTAACTCATTCTCATTGTAATTGGTTAAATCTCTCATTAAATTAAAAGCCCTATGTTGTACATCTTCTATGAATTGTGCAGTTTCTTTATGTGTCATGATATCCTCACTTGAAACGTTTCGATATATGACCATTTTACATGAAACAATTGTTTTTTGCAACCGTTTACACTAAAAAAGTAGATGAAAATAAAAGGACATCAAATGACGTCCTTGTTTGTGTATAATCTTTGGAAATTTTTAACTGAACTTAATTGTACTTTTACTGAATCATCAATTGGTAATTCAATATCATCTTGCAGTGTGGTTGTAATCATCGCTTCATATTCGCTCATTTTTAGTTTTACTCTATTTTTAAGTAAATCCTTGTGCAGTTGTTTTTCTAAGTGCTTTTTATAACCAGCAACCAAAGTTCCTGAGAAGAATTCGGCAACAGCACCAGAGCCGTAAGAGTATAGACCAATTTGATCCTTCGTCTTTAATTTGCCTTGTTCAAGCAGTGAAATCAGTGATAAGTAAAGTGATCCTGTGTAAATGTTTCCTACTTCTTTATTATAGATGGTTGCATATTCATAATTCTTGAATAGTTCCGGATGTGACTCCATACTGGCAACCAACTGTAAACTTCTTAACCCGATTTTAGAATAAGGGATATGGAAAGTAATGGCACTAAAGTCATCAATTGATTGTTTGGCGCGTGATAAATAAGTTTGAAAGGTATTTAGAAAAAACTTCTTATACTGTTCATTTGAATAATGTCCGTCCACCAAAGCATAATCCATACCATTTGGTCGCCAGAAATCATAAATGTCTTCAGCATGAATGCCATAATGATCGTTTAACACTAAAATCTTTGGATTTCTAGCAACAATGATTGCTACTGCACCAGCACCTTGGGTTGCTTCTCCATCAGAGTTAATGCCGTATCTGGCAATATCAGAACCAACTACTAATACTTTAGCATTTGGATTTTGCAAGATATGTCCTTTAGCAAAGTAAAGTCCAGCCGTCACTGCATAACAAGCCTGTTTAAATTCAATTGCCCGTGTATCTGATTTCAATCCTAACAGACTTAAAAGATAGGTCGCAGCTGATTTTGAATGATCATTACCGGTTTCAGTAGCGAAAATAACCAAATCAATTGCTTCTTTATCGTTTTCAGTTAATATTTGAAGTGCTGCATTGGCTGCCATTGAAACAGCATCCTGGTTGATTGGGGCGACTGCCATTTTGTTTTGTAAGAGTCCGTTGGTATACTTAAGCGGATCAACCCCTCTTGCTTTTGCAAGCGTCTCTAACGGTAAATAATATTTTGGTATATAAAAGGATATTTTATTAATTCCAATTTTCATGATGAACTCCCTATCAATAATGAAACTTGCACACAAAATTATACCATAATCAAAAGGTTTTGACGTTAATATCATGTTATAATGACTATGTTATGAGGTAACCAACAATGAGTAAACCATTAAAACAGTTTTACAAAAAATCCGTAGCTGATAGAAAAGACGCTTTAAAAGCTGCCAATCTTTATGATGAAACACTTGATGTTCATGCTGGTGAGGTTGTTTTTAATCATCTAATAGAAAACTATGTAACGACTTATGAAGTAGCGCTTGGTGTTGCTCCCGATTTTTTGATTGAAGGAAAATACTATCACCTGCCAATGGCAACCGAAGAGCCATCAGTCATTGCTGGGGCATCACATGCAGCCAAAATCATTGAAAGAAATGGCGGTTTCAAAATAGAGTCAATCAAACGTGAAATGATTGGACAAATCATTTTCAAACATGTTTCAAATCAAGATGCACTAAAAGAATTTTTGGAATCACATGAAAAAGAACTGTTTGATATTGCCAAAAAATCACACCCACAAATCCATGAACTAGGCGGTGGCTTAAAATCATTTAAGGTTGAACTAAAACCACACCAGTTCGTCTGTCTTTATGCAACCATTGATACGTTGGATGCCATGGGTGCCAATACAGTCAATACCATTTTAGAAGGTTTGTCTCTATACATTAAATCAAACTACCAAGTTGAAACACTAATGTGTATTTTATCGAATCTTGCAACTGGTGCTTTAGTTACTGCTTCCGTTTTAATTGATCCAAATACTTTGAAAAACAGTCAAACAATTGCAGAGGATATTGCCAGCGCATCACTTTATGCATCAATTGATCCATATCGTGCTGCAACCCACAATAAAGGTATCATGAATGGCATTACTGCACTGATGCTGGCAACCGGCAATGATACTAGAGCCATTGAAGCATCAGCACATGCGTATGCCTCAATTACTGGTACATATCAACCACTAGCTAAATGGTCCGTTCAAGATGACAAGTTACGTGGCGAGATAACCATTCCTTTAGCCGTAGGTATTGTTGGTGGTTCAATGGGTATTTTACCGAAAGTAAAACTTTCTAGAAAAATATTGAATATTACTTCTGCCAAAGAATTAATGGGTATTGCAGCTTGTTTAGGACTTGCTCAAAACTTTGCAGCACTATATGCACTGACGACTGATGGCATCAATAAAGGTCATATGCGTTTGCATGCTAGAAGCGTTGCTATTCAGGCTGGTGCTAAACCAAATCAAATTGACGATGTTGTCAATCATTTAATAGATTCTACTGAAATTACTTTAGATAATGCAAAAAAATATATTGAATCCAAAAAATAATACCATAAACTACATTCATTAATATATTTGAGATATTAAGGTTGATTCTTAATACACAAAAATCGATTCCAATGATTTGATCACTTCTTCAAAAGATATGTTTGATGCATATTTGAATTTTCGTGTATACTGATTCCAAATTTCTCTTAAATCTTTGCTATCACGAATGTCTTTAAGATATTTTTCTTTTTGAGTAACATAAATATCTGTATTTCTTTCTTTTGCTTTGGTTAAAATAGCGTTAATCAAGTCAACCTTGACAAGATTATTGCTTTTTAACTTTAATAATGTATAAACATCATAGAAATCTCTTGCTCTTGTATTGAAAACATTTCTACTAAGAATTGATTCGATTTTTTCCGCTAATATTGTATATAAGTTATATGCTTTCACATTAATCTCTCTCATTTCAAACATTAGTTTAAACGAATAATCAATTTCTTTTGGAATAATCTCATCACCAGTGGTTATGTCTATTTTCATATGTACCCTAATCGTCAAAAAAGTTGCCGTTAAACGAACTCTAAAATTTTCATGATTGCTTAGATCGTGGATTGGTTTAATTGAATTGATGACAAATGATACTTTGTCATCAATTGGAATATCAATAATCTCATTAATGACTTTAGAAATCTCAACTTCATTTACAGGCAGATTCTTAATCGTTGTATCCATATCCATTGTGCTTCGTAAATTTAAACCTATCATTGACGTGATCAAAAATCCACCTTTTAAAATTATGTTTTCGGCATATTTCGATAAAGAAATACGTTCAAGAAATCTTTCCATAAAATAATTTTGAAGAATTGTATTTTCTTCAATACCTATTTGACCGGAAGTATGCTTAATCCAGCTTTTTAATTGTTCTGTGTGCTGAACTTTAGTCCTGTGTACATTATTCATTAGATTAAAACCTCCATATATCCTTTAACTAAATCCCTAATTTTCAATACTTCAGCATATTTTAATAATTTTGCGTAATCATTGCCTTTTTCTCTTAAGTACTGCTTCACTGCATTCAAAACAATATCCACATCTAATTGATCCTTTTTCTTTAAACAATCACAAATTGTTCTTTCTTTATCGTAGATTTGGATGTCGTTACCAAAAGGTGATTTAATAGTGATAACGCCTAACCTATGAATCTCTTTTTTATTATAAAAAAACTGATATGTGTCATATTCTTTAAGTAACTTCGAATTATACCCGTTTGGAATGGTCAGCATTAATTTTAAAGGTGTTCTATCACTTAAGTCATGAAAATATAGCGCAGTCTCGTGAGAAAAAATCGCTTTAGGATATCTAAATTGTGTAATATAATATTCATCTTTAAAATAATCTGGCAAACCGTATAAACCATAAGTTAATCTTTCTAGATTGCCGGTATTTGTTAGTTTTTGCAGTGTTTTATTGGATACTCCGAATTTTTTGGCAGCATTGGCGCTTAAAACACCATTATGTTTTTTAAATAAATCAATAATTGCGTCATCCATAAAGATATCACCATACTTTCTTGTTCGTATATATTATAATTTATACGCACAAAAAAGTCAAACATAAGGCGGTTTTTTTATTTCATGTTTTTTAAAAAGGCTGTACAGAGGATTTCATATTGACACTTCTAAAAATTAATATCCATACTATAATACTGAAAAAATAGCACTTTTACTTTTTTAAAATAATAAAGGCAATCTAAAATTGCCTTTGTTGCTCGTATATTGTTAAAAAAATCTAAAGCACAAAATCCGGATATCTTTGATGAAACAAACTTTTTACATCAAGCATTGCTTCTATATCTTCCAAGATATGATAAAGCATTGCTCTTGTTTCAAATTCTTTTCTTGTTTTAGGAAGTTCTTCCTTTTCAAAGTCAGTCTTTAATTTTCTTAGTTTTTCAACTTGAACATCAGCTTTATTGTCATCGCCAATATCTAAGACCAATGCTTCGATATATGCTGAAATGATTTCCTGATGTTCATGATATGTTTTTATTCTTGAGGCACTCTTATACATATTGTTAATGAAGTTCAATTGGTTTCTTCTCATATATAAATACGCTAAGTAACGATGGTCATTGGATAAAACTCTGTTTTTATCTTTTAATTCTGCTTCTTCAACCATTGATGAAATTCTTCTATTCATTAATTCATAGTGAATCAAGAATGCATCCAAATCTTCTTTTTGCATCAAGATAATGGAAAGCATGTATAGATGATCTCTTAGCATCTGATCAACATCCAGTAATTGTTTCTTCATTTGTTTTAACCAGAATTCTGGATAAAACGTATTAACAAGTAACGCTATACCAATACTTAGTGTGATGATTCCTATCTGTTCTAGTAAAAACATCCAGTCAAAACTGCCGAATTCATAGACATGGTGTGCCAGTACAATACTAGGTACCATGCCAATTTCTAACTTCATCAAAAATGAAGAGAATATAAAAACAAGTACAAAAACTAAAAGCACATATAATTCAAAGCCAAATACAACAAAGAATACTGTTGCCAGCGCCAAAGCATAAATAACATCAATGAATCGTTTCATCCCATGAATAATAGAATCCTTTTTCGTTGGCGAAATTGATAAGATACTCAAAATACCTACTAAAATATAGTTACTAATACCTAGCCAATAAGCAATACTGCTTGATAGTATTGCAACCAGCACTAATTTAGTTGTGGTATGAAAGATACTTTTCATCATTATTTATATGTCTTGCTCCATAGATATAAATCAGCTAAAACAATAGCCAGTGCATTTTCTAAAACAATGCCAGCACGTCTAACGATAGCAACATCATGTCTGCCGCCGACTTGAAATTCGGTCTTTTCTTTTTTCTCTAAATTAAATGAGGTTTGCGTTTTTGAGATACTTGATTTTGGTTTGACAAAAACTTTGACGATAATGTCATTGCCGTTAGAGATACCACCTGAAACACCACCTGAATGATTGGGCAATGTCTTACCAGTTTCGTCTTCATAGACATCATTAAACCATGAACCAAATTGATCTACCCCTTCAAAGCCGGTACCGATTTCAACGCCTTTGACTGCTGGAATCGAAAACATCATTTGTCCGATTTTTGCATCAAGTTTTTCAAACATCGGTTCCCCTATACCTACTGGTACGTTTTTAACGGTTACTTTGATGATGCCACCCACTGATTCACCTTTTTCCTGTACTTCAGTTAAATAGGCATCTAGTTTCGTCATATCTTTTAAACTGCCTACTTGAATCAGTTCATGTGAAAAAACAAACGGCAGCATCTGTTTTGCAATGCTACCTGCAACAACAATCGGTGTAGTCAATCTACCTGAAAATCTGCCACCGCCACGATAATCATGAAAGCCGTTGTATTTAACCGATGCCACATAATCTGCATGTCCTGGTCTCGGTTGTTTCACTAAATGCGAATAGTCTTTTGAAACAACATTTTCATTTTTGATCATGATGTGTATTGGAGATCCCGTTGCATGCTCATTGAAAATTCCCGATGTTACAATCAGTTCATCCTTTTCAATTCTAGGCGTTGTTCCAATAGCGCCAGGTCTTCTTTTTGCCAAATCACTTTGAACCAAATCCCAGTTGATTTCAAGACCTGGCGTAACGCCATCAATGACAACCCCAATGGCATCTTGATGCGATTCTCCGTATAAAGTTATTTTAAATAAGTTGCCGTAACTGTTCATCGAATTCACCTCTTATACTTTCAATCAAATCTTTGGTAATCTCCGTCTTTTGGTTATACCAAAGGTCTTGTGCTTTAATTGCCTGAATAATTAACATATCAAGTCCATTATACGCCATTTTTGCATAAGACATCAGCTTAGTTATCCTTGGATTGTAAATTAAATCAAACACGATTTTATCTTTGACAAACGCTTCTGCTAGTGGCGTATCCTGATCATTTGGATACATGCCAACTGGTGTTGAATTAATGATGACATCATAATCATTTGGACGAAGTGACTCGTAGTTGATGATGTCAGAAAAATGTTGATCAATGACTTTTTTTCTAGAAACTATCGTCGGGTTCACACCAAAATCCAGTAACACTTGATAGACCGCTTTGGCTGCACCACCAGAACCTAAGACAATAACTCTTTTATCTTTTAAATTAATACGAGCATTGTTGACAACACCTTGAAAACCATCATAATCGGTATTATCTCCTACGAGTTTACCTTCTTTTAAATAGATGGTATTGACCGCACCAATTCTTTTGGCTTTATCCGTTAATTCATCTAAAAAAGGAATAACTGTTTCTTTATAGGGAATGGTTACATTAAATCCCTGATACTTTCCATTTCTTACTTCCTCCAACAAAGATTCTATTTCATCACTTTGAATGGATAGTGGTACATATGTTAAAGTTACACCACGATGCTTACCAATGATTTGATGCAAATAAGATGACTTTGAATGAGATAGTGGAAACCCAATTAAAACAAAGTGTTTCATTTTTCCATGTCCTTGGCAATATCCATCAATAACTGAAAAATCTTCTCATAGTGTGTCCAATCGCTTTGGTTTTTCAATAACGCCTTTTTGGTTTCTAACACATATGCTTCTCTTTTTGGATCATGAATTGGTAATCCATTTTCTTTTTTATAATGACCGATTTCTTTAACTAATTTAAAGCGTTCTTCCAAAGCCTTCACCAACTCTTTATCAATCTGATCGATTGCCAGTCGTAAAGTATCTAATTTAGTCATGATAAACACCACCTAATCTTTTGAATTCTGCAAAGAAAGTCGGATAACTCTTCGAAACGACTGTTTCATCATCTAGTGTAATTGGTTCGTCACATCTAATCGATGCCACAGCGAGTGCCATTGCAATCCGGTGGTCTCCAAAAGTTTGAAGTGAAACACCACCCTTTAAGCTTCTAACACCATGAATTTTTACACTGTCATCCATCACTTCCAATTTAACGCCTAACTTTGTTAAATTCTGAACCATTGCATCCAATCTATCTGATTCCTTTATGCGCAATCTAGCTGCATTGGTAATCGTTGTAACACCTTCTGATAATGCACCTAAAACCATTAAAATCGGTCCTAAATCCGGTGTCTGACCAACATCAATGGTAATACCCTTTGTTTGACTCGGTTTTACAAAGAGACCGTCTTTAGTATATTTAATATCGCCATTCATTTGTCTAGCAAAGTCAACAATCGCTTTATCTCCTTGGAGACTATCTTCTCTTAATCCTTTTAATAAAAGTTCATCGCCAATCAGTCCTGCAACAATGAAGAATGCTGCACCACTGTAATCTCCTTCGACACTTGAATTAAATGCCTGATATCTTTGATTGCCTTCAATATAAAATATTTGATCTTCATAAGTAATCTCTATGCCAAACTGTTTTAATACATCCAAGGTTAAATCAACATAGCCTTTCGATTCAAGCGGCGTTGTAATAACGATTTTTGAGTTGCCGTCAACCAGTGGCAATGCATAAAGAAGACCGGTTACAAATTGACTAGACACATTGCCTGGCATCGTATAAATACCGCTTTGCAGTGGTCCTTTAACCTCTAACGGCAACCACTTATTCTCTGGATGTATGAAGTAGTATCTATCGGCAAACATATCGTCATAAACATTCAAAGGACGATCCGGTAATTTCCCGCTACCAACAAAAGTCATCGTTTCTGCTTGCAGCATTGAAACAGGAATTAAAAATCTTAAGGTAGAGCCTGATTCCTTGGCATCAATAACTGGTGCTACTTTTCTGACCTTGCTGCCAGTAATGGTATTGCCGTCAATCGTTGCCCCTAATGCCTCAAGTGCTTTTTTAGTAGCATTCAAGTCATCTGATTCTAAAACATTATCGATGATTGATTTGCCTTCTGCAAGGGAAGCAGCCATCACATAGCGATGTGATAGCGACTTCGATGAAACAATCTTCACTGTTCCACTTAATTTTTTCGGTGTAATTGTAATCATTAGAATTTCACCCCTTTTACAATTTCAGGCTGTCCCAATTCCTTAATAAAGATAAATCTTAACCCGTCAGCCAATTGTTTCTTATCACTGCCAATTAAATGAATGAATTGTTCTTTTTCAAAAAGCGGTTCTTTCACCAAATCAAGTCTCAAAAGAATTGATTTCACTTCATCAAAAAGCGTTTCATTGGTAATCCCTCTTTTAGTGCCTTCTTTTAAACTCATTAACATGCCATATGATATGGCAACCCCATGTTTAATAGCATAGTCAAAATGTCTTTCAATGGCATGTCCAAACGTATGTCCAAAATTAAGCATCATTCTTTCATTTTGTTCGAACGGATCACTTAAAACAATATCTTTTTTCACATTGATTGCCATAACGATTTCATTTAATGTTAAGACATCATGCGTCTTTAAATACTCATATAGTCTGACATCTTTGATAATACCCGCTTTCAAAACTTCTGCCAAACCATTCTTATATTCAACCATTGGCAATGTATTTAACACAACCGGATCAATAATAACCATCAAAGGATTTTTAAAGACCCCTAGTAGGTTTTTACCTTCTTTTAAATCAATTCCGGTTTTACTGCCGATGGATGAATCAACCATCGCCAGTAAACTGGTTGGTATTTGAATAAAAGGAATACCTCTATAAAGCGTGCCTGCAACAAAACCTGCCAAATCTCCTACAACACCGCCGCCAAAAGCAATCAACAAATGATTTCTTCTAATGCCTTGCTTGATTAATTCTTTAACAACTTTTTCATACATTGATAAAGACTTCGATGTTTCACCGGCAGGAATAACAACAAACGATACCTCATAGTTTGACAGATGCTCTTTTAGTTTTTCTTTATATAAGACAAACAGATTTTCATCAGTCATGATAAAAACCTTTTGATATGGATAAACACTGCCAACTAGATCATTTAACTTAACAAGTACATTTTCTTCTAAGGCGATTTCATAGTCATCAACTTTTATGTTCATCAAAATGGAACCTCTTTTCTTTGGCTTCCCTTAATTTGTTTTTTAAGGTTTCTCCACGATTATTTTTAATAAGTTCTTTTAATAATTCCAGTGTTTCAATAAACCGGTCAGTTTCTTGGATTAGTGCATCTTTATTATCTAAGAATAATTCAGTCCACATATCTTCATTGATTTTGGCAATCCGAGTTAAGTCTCTAAATGAATCGCCGGTTGCATCTTTGGTATGTAAAGAATTATCGGATAACATCAATCCAACTGCTAGTAAATGGGTCAACTGAGAGGTATGGGCAATCAATTCATCATGTTCCTTCGGTGTCAGTCTAGTGATTTTCCCAAAGCCCATTTCCTTGCCCAAAGCCGCAATAGTCTGAATATCATTTTCAGCTGAATTTGGTGTTTCAACAATTAAGAAATTAGCATTTTTAAACATCGTTATATCTTTATGCAAATAACCTTTTTTCTCTCTGCCGGCCATTGGATGGTGTGATACATATCTGACATTTTTCGGTAAGATATCAATCAGTGCTTGAATCATATGTGTCTTGGTGCCTGCAATATCGGTTATCAATTGATTGTTAAAAAGATGTTGATGTGTCTTAATGAAATCGATGTTGTCTTTCGGATAAAGTGCTAAAATAACCAAATCGGATGTTTTGATTAAATCGATGTTTTTATCTTTAATCACTTGATCGGCTAAGGCTATTTGTAAGGTTTCATGATTAAGATCATAGCCATAAACATCATGACCGTTTTTACTTAAGACCTCTGCATAAGATGCCCCCATCAATCCCAATCCTACAATAAATATTTTCATCGCTTTAATTTTTTATCTAAAACAGACGACAGTACTTCCAGTCGTTCCATCATATGTTCAAACTTTTTAGGCTTTAGACTTTGCGGTCCATCACTTAAAGCTTTTTCTGGATCGTGATGCACTTCAACAATTAATCCGTCTGCCCCAACCGCCATTGATGCCAGTGATAGTGCTTCAATCATTTCCCATTTACCGGCAGCATGGCTTGGATCAATAATCACTGGCAAATGCGATAATTCTCTAATTGCTAAAACTGCAGAAATATCTAGTGTATTTCTTGTATATTTTTCAAAGGTTCTAATGCCTCTTTCACATAGGATGACTTGATCATTGCCGGATGCCATCACATATTCGGCACTCATCAACCATTCTTCGATAGTGTTTGATAAACCTCTTTTTAACAAAACTGGTACCTTGGTTCTACCAACTGCTTTTAACAAGTCAAAGTTCTGCATGTTTCTGGCACCAATTTGGATGATATCTGTATATTTTGCCATTTCATCAAGATGCTCTGTTCCCATTAGTTCTGTAACAATCGCCATACCAAGTTCATCAGCGACTTTACGCATCATCTTTAAGCCCTCAATGCCTAAGCCTTGAAAAGCATATGGCGAAGTTCTCGGTTTAAAGACACCGCCACGCAAGACTCTAGAACCCGAATCATGAACCGCTTTAGCAATAATTCTTAGTTGCTCTTCTGACTCAACACTGCAAGGTCCAGACATGACAACAAATTCATCGCCACCAATTTTTACACCGTTTTTCAGTGTAACAATGGTAGGTTCCTTTTTAAATGCTTTACTGGCAAGTTTAAACGGACTAGAAATTCTGGTCACATTTTCAACACCAGCAAACACTTTGATTTGGTCTGGCTCTAAAGATTTGACATCCCCTAAAATACCAAATAAGACAACATCACTGCTGGATGCATCCTTAATGCCAAACCCTTTTTCTAATAAATAGCTTTGTAGATGTTCAACTTCCTTCTTTGTAACATCCTTCTTCATTTGTACAATCATTTTTCTTTCTCCTTATATAAAATAAAACTCCTTAAAGGAACTGTGCCCTTAAGGAGTCATTGATGATTGACTTACTTGATTTGGGTTAACACATTCCTTATTTCTAACTCAACTGCTAAAAAGGAATGCATTACTGCAAGTTCCTTTTACATTTGATAATAGTAATAAGCAAATGTATTTAAAAACATAAAATACCCAACTTTCCTTTGTTAGTAATATACTATCACAAGCAATTTAAAAATACAAGAATATAATCTATTTAAAACTTATTTCTTAAAATTTCTGCAACATATTGAGAACCATCAAATTGTTCTGCTTCTTTTTTTAGTTCAAGCGCTTTTTCTTTATATTCCGGATTTTCTATCAAAGCATATACTGCTTTTTGGAATCTTTTCTTATTCAATTTTCTTCTAGAAATTCTTAACGCACTGCCATATCTTCTGGATTGCTCAATGTTGAGTGACTGTTCTGCCTGCATACCAATCCCTAAAAATGGCA
>CAZIZJ010000014.1:0-15891 GCA_964543675.1 uncultured Acholeplasma sp.
AACTTGCTGATAAAGGCTTAATCAAGGCATTAAGTGAATCTGAAGGATTAAGTGCGGGGTTAAATACCTATCAAGGAAACATTACATTTAAAGAAGTTGCAGAAGCATTTGATTTAGATTATCATCCATATCATAAAACTAGATAACTCATAGACGGTCGTTGAGATTTATGGTTTTTTATGTTTGATTTCAACGACATAGTTGTCAATTATATATTAACTATTTATTTACATTTGACTATGTTATAATGGTATTAAAATCATCATTTGATATGATGTTTGTATAACTTTGAAATGGAGCAACCAATGAATAAAAAACAAGATAAACCACTAATTACATTAATGGAATTATGGTTAAAGATATACAAGAATAAGTTACTTGTATTAATTGTAACTTTAGTTTTTGCAGCAGTAGTCATTGTCACAGAACGCATATACACCAACGAAAGCATCACATTGGATACACGATTTGAATACAGCTTCTTAAACATTGAAGAACAGTTGTATCCCGATCAAGAACCATTTTTAGTAGCCGATATTATTTCATATAACAGTTTAGAAAAAGTAAAGGCATCTGACGAAAGATTTAATGATATTGATATTGAAAAGATGCTGTCAACAAAAGATATTAGAATTTTACAATTGATTCAAACAACGCAGTCTTCAAGATCGACGATACCTGGAGTATTTACCATATCAATTAAACAAAAGTACTTTAAAAGCAGTGAGATTGCTAGAGATTTTATTAGAACCTTAGTTCAAAATGTCATCCTAGATGCACGAGAAAAAAATAAAATATTCGAGATATCGAATTATTTAGATACAGTAGATGATTTAGAATATCTTGACGGCTTTAATGTTTATCAAAATCAGTTTTCGTTGATACTTCAAGGCTTTAACGACATCCAGGCAGCTTATGGAAATGTTTTAGTCAATGATAACCAACGTATTGGAGAAATCAAAAACAGTTTCCAAAACTGGTGGGAAATGATAAATATTAGTGCTTTGAAAGTAAAATTCACGCAGACGCCAGTCATTAAAAATGATGCATACTTAGTCAGATTACAAGATATGCAAAGTTTACTGCAAAGAGAAAGTGAATTCATTAATTTGCATATTGAAGCGTTAATGGTTCAAGTAACGGCAATATTAACTCAAGGTGAAAATATACAACAAATTCCTACGCTAGAGGCTAAAATCCAACAGCTTGTCTCAGAGGATCAATCAATTCAAAGAAGAATTGCTGATAATCAGTTGATTATTGATGCTGGCAATAGTAATACCTTAAGTCCAGAAGATGCATTGTATATTCAAGAAATACACACCACATTGTTAGCGCATATAGAACTTTATAATGAAATATATGTTGGCTTATTGAATAGAGATACATTCGTTCAATTTTATTCAGGAATTAATAATGTTTATGATGTAAGTGAGGCGCGATCTATTTTCTTGGTTGCAATTGCTGGTCTATTTGGAGGTTTAGTCGGTTCGATGGCAATTGTCATTATCAAAGAAGCTGTCATTGATTATAAAAAGAAACAAGTAGTTGTGACCAATCAATAGTCATTATTTCATAGGTTAAAAAAACGGAATCAGTTTACTGGTTCCGTTTTAATATTTAAAGCAATTGGCTCCTTGCCGATGTTTTCAATACCGATAAAGAGTATGAGTAAAGGCATCATGTGGATAGGTGCATAATACGTATTATCGACCAAGCCATGAACATGGGTGATAATCAGCATGCCGGCAACGATTAGTGTTTCAAATGACCATTTGCTGATAAACAACTTAATAACTTGATAATGATGGAATATGAGTGCTGCAAGTCCTACCAATCCCATGGTTGCCATCGTATGTAAGATGGTATTGTGATAACTTCTGAAGCTATCCAAATCCCAAGTATCGGAATACCAGGATTTACCAAATATTGGATGCTCTAAGAAAAAGTTCCAAGCATCAACCCAATCAATTTCTCTACCATTTAAAAATGAATTGCCACTCATAAAGGAAATGAAGAAGTCGAACATGTAGATGCCAACAGGAATGGCAATAAGCAGTAAAATACCAAAACCAATGAAGAGATGATTCTTATATTTCCTATAATCAAAATTAGCATACTTGATGAAAGTTACAACGAAAACCACAGCAAACGCAGCAACCCCTAAATATGCACCTCTAGAAGTCGTTAATACAATCGTAACTAGCGATAATATCATTAATGAAAGATAAAGGATTTTTTTTAATAAATTGTTTTTCTTAAACAAGAAATACATGTGCACCGGCAGCAGCATAGCCAAGATGCCACCAATATTATTACCGAGTCCCCAACCAACATTCAATCTGACATAAAATCCGTCTTTAACATAACCCCATCTTTCATCAATGCCTTCTTCCAAAATAGTCATGAATGAACCTAAGTGCTGATTATCAATGAAGTATATGACCAGTACTACAAATGTCTGCAGGATTACGACAAACGATAAATAATAAAGTGATTTTAATAAGTAACTTAAAAAGTCCTGATCATTTGTTGAACGATAAAAGATGTAAAGCAAAAAGTAAATCAATCCCATTAAAGAAATCATGATAACCGACATCTCAAATGGCTTGCCATCAGCAAAATAACCGATTAATGATAAAAGATAAGCAATTCCAAATATCAATAAGCCACTACCTAGATAACCCCAATGGATGGTTACTTTAAAATGAATAAAATGATAGATAAAGGCTACAACTAAAATGGCTAGCAGCATATAAATGAGCCATAGTTCATTTAATGTTGTCATACCCATGCTTTGATTAGATAACATGACAATGCCATGAATAATCAGCGGAAATGTATAGATGGTTTGTTTAAAAAGAACAAGCAACAGTGAAATTAGCAGAATAAAGAAACTTATACCAATTAGTTCCAAAACATCAAAATATGGATTTGGTCCAAAAGAATCAATGTTAATGAACCAAACTAAAAAGGTAAAAATGGAAACACTTAATAAATAATACTTGCTTTGAATAAAACGTTCTAGTTTTAAAACCATGATTACGCCTCAACTATAGGGTTATTTTCTACCTCTAGTATATCATTTTCAGCACTAAAATTATAACTATCTATAATAGCGATTGCTATATATGTTACGATAGAATAGTGAATCATGTATTGCGTATTATCAATCAATCCGTGCAACTGTGTCAAAATAAATGCAAACGTGAAAGCAACAACTGTTTTAATTTTAATATGTTTTTTAAGTAAACCACCGATTTGATACCAGTGAAAACCTAAGACCAGTATGCCGAATATACCACCAGTTGCGAGTATATGGAAAAAAGTTGAATGATACATCGTTAGTCTAACTTCATCCAGTTCCAGTATTGATGGTGCGGTATACCAACCTCTACCAAAAATAGGATATCTTAAAAATTCATTCCATGCAGAATATTCATGATTAATCCATAGGGTCAATCGACCACTTAGCATGGTATTTGGATCGTAAAAAGTAATTGATGAGAAGAATGATTCAAAAGCTGATTGAACCAGTGGCGATAGAATTAACATTAATATGATAGCAATCAATGCTGCAACACCTAAATTAAGGAGCTGTCTTTTATCGTGTTTAAATATCGCATAAACAACACAACCAAGAGAAAATAGTGTAATGGCAATAATCGAACCTCTGCCATTTGATACGTATATCCAAAATGCGATCCAGCCTAAGTACATCCAAGGCATGATATTCTTTGGATACTTATGCAAATAATAAATGACTGAACTTGAAAATAGGATAAGTTGAATCATGAGGTCATTGACATTTCCCCAGCCTGGGGTATTTAAAAGATCCTGCGGAAAAATAGAAACGAAGTCACGCAGCAAATTGGTGCCTTCCCAACTTAAGAATCCAACAAACCACATGGCAACCATTTGAAAGGATAAAAAGAGTCCAAGGGATGCAAATACACGCATCAAATAATTGAACTGGTTACCTTGAATGGTATTCACATAAAATAGATAAACAAACAAGTAGAGCGGTCCTAAAAGCGATAACATGATTGCAAGTAGTGCAAATGGTGTGTAGATGAGCGGAATGATAAATGATACAGAAACCAGAATAAGTGATAAACCGATGGATCTTAATTTCAGTTTTACCTTGTATTTAACAAGATGTGCAATCATGCCACCAATCACCAAGGCAATATTAATGAATCCAATAATCGCTAGATTAAATGTATCAACACCCATATTTGGTGCACCTAAAGTAAATAAGAGCGCTAGCATCAGCGGTACTGTGTAAATGGTGTTCTTGTAAAAAATTAAAACCAAACATAATGGAATGGTCAGTAAAAATAAGCAACTTAAACTTAAAGTTAGGATGATATTATCAGGAATATAATACTTAAAAGACCATACCACGAACGATATGATGACAATTAATACCGGATAAAGATGACCTCCTAAAAAACGTTCAATTTTCGATTTCAAGTTATATCCTCAAAACAATCTTTACAGTGTTACTCTTTATAGTGTAACATAGTTCATAATTTTAATGTATATTTTATGTAAGAAAAAACGGCAAGATAAATTGCCATTTTTACTATAATCCTTGCTCAAGCATCGCCTGATAAATTCTTATGAATGACGCAATATTAGCGCCTTTAACTAAATCGTATTTATTCTTATATTTTAATGAAGCATCATAAATCTCATTAAAGATGGTTTCCATAATCTCTCTTAGTTTGCTATCAACCTTTTCAAAACTCCAACTGGTATGTATAGCATTCTGTTGCATCTCAAGACCAGAAACCGCAACACCACCGGCATTTGCTGCCTTACCTGGAACAAACAAAACTTTATTATCAATTAAATAATGTGTTGCATCAAGTGTCGTTGGCATATTTGCACCTTCAAGAACTGCCAGAACACCATTATATTTTAAATGCTTTGCATCATCTAAATCAAGCTCATTTTCTGTCGCACATGGTAGTGCCAAATCACATTTGATTTTCCAAATGTCTTTTGAATTTGAAGTAAACACTGCATCACTATAGGTCTCTTTATATTTCACTAAGGATGCTTTGTCTTTCTTGATTTGTTCGATTAGTTTTATATTAAGACCGTGAGATGAAAAAATTACACCATCTGTTGCTGACATTGCAATAACTTTAGCACCAAGTTCAACTGCCTTATAAGCGGCATGCAGTGAAACATTGCCACTTCCTGATATAATAACTGCCTTATTTTTCAGGCTGGTATCATAAAATCTCTTTATGGCAATTTCAGTCATATATAACAATCCATAACCTGTAGCTTCGCTTCTAGCTTTACTTCCACTATACGAAATGCCTTTTCCAGTTAGCGTACCATTGTGTCTATTTGTTAATTGCTTATAAAAGCCAAACATATAGCCCAATTCTTTACTAGAGACACCAATATCTCCAGCAGGTACATCAATATCTGATCCAATGTATTTGGATAGCCCTAACATGAAGGCTCTACAAAACCTAAGAATTTCTTGATCTGATTTTCCTTTTGGATTAAAATCAGACCCACCTTTAGCGCCACCCATTGGAATTGAAGTCAATGCATTTTTAAATGTTTGTTCAAAACCTAAGAATTTTAAAATTGATTCGTTAACGCTTGGGTGAAATCTAAGTCCACCTTTATAAGGACCAAGTGCTTGGTTGAATTGTACCCGATAACCTTTATTTACTTGAGAGAGACCATGGTCATCTTCCCATACAACTTTGAATGAAATGATTCTATCAGGTTCTACCAATCGTCTGATGATATGAGATTTCTCAATAGATGGATCATCATGTAGAACTACATCAATGGATTCAAAGAATTCTAAAACCGCTTGGAGGTATTCGGGTTGATAACTATACTTGATTTTTAGTTCAGAATAGATTGAGTTCAAATGTTGATGCATAAAAAGCTCCTAAAAATAAATTTGTTTTTATTTTAACATATTTCACTGCGCTACATAAAGAAAACTAGAGTTGCCTCTAGTTTTAATAAATTACTTCTTCTTAACTAAAACTTTTTTTAATCTAGCAAATCTAGGTAATCCGTTTTCTTTTTTAAGTTTTGTTTCACCTTGAATCAGCGGCAGTGCATAATCAATGAAATCTTGAGTTAAGCCTGCACCATCAGGTAAAATCCATTCTGCTGGAACTTTTCTTTCAGCATTGGCAACAATCTTTAATGGAAGCAGTGGGAATTTCGCTTTATATACTGGACCGTCTGCTCTTCTAATACCAACGAATTTATCGGTTGTACCAGCAACTGCTTTTTTAACGGCAATCGTACCAACTTTAAATGCTTCATCAATGTCGGTTTGAGATGCAAGATGTGCAGCTGCTCTTTGAAGTAATGAAAATTCAATAGCACGGGTTTTTACGCCGAATTTTTCGCCAACATGACTTGCTAGAATTGATGCTGTACCACCAAGATTTGCGTGACCAAAAGCATCTTTCTTAATTTCTGATTCTAATTCGGGAACATATTTACCTTCAGTTGTTTTAATACCTTCGGATACCACGACAAATACCGATTTACCAGTCTTTAATAAATCACCGACTTGTGTATAGAACTTATCCAAATCAAATGGCACTTCAGGTAAAAAGATCAAGTCTGGTTTAACACCACCAACTGATGCTAAAGATGCAGCAGCAGTTAACCAACCAGCGTTTCTGCCCATGACCTCAACAATAACGAATTGTTGTGTATTATAAACGGTACCATCTAGATAAAGTTCCATGATCGATGTTGCTACATATTTTGCAGCAGAACCGTATCCTGGAGAATGGTCAATACCGAATAAATCGTTGTCAATCGTTTTTGGTACACCAACAACACGGCACTCCCATCCAGATTGCTTCATGAATTTAGAAATCTTTAAACAAGTATCCATGGAGTCATTTCCACCATTATAGAAGAAATAACGAATGTTATACTTTTTGAATACTTCAAGTAAACGATTGTAATCTGTTGCATCCTTTTTTAAGTCTTTCAATTTATATCTGACAGATCCGATTGCAGAAGATGGTGTATATTTTAATCTCTCTAATTCTGCTGGGTCTTCTTGTCTGATGTCATAGAAATCCTCATCCAAAATACCTCTGATTCCATGACGAGCTCCGTATATCTCTGTGATCTCTTCATGTTTTAATGCTTCTAAGAATACGCCTGCTGCTGAAGCGTTGATAACTGATGTTGGTCCACCGGATTGACCGAGTAGTGCAGCACCGACTAATTTTGCCATTTGTTAACCTCTCTTTTGTGATTTGCAATTACTAGTTTATCAAACAAATAACATATTTGCAAACACTTGCATTTTAGCAACCGTTTTCAATTTATTTATAGTTATAAACATGTTATAATATGTAAGTCGTGAGAGGAAGTGAACATATCAATGAAAATAGCTGTATTGACTTCTGGGGGAGATGCTCCAGGAATGAATGCTGCCATTCGCGCTGTGGTAAGAACTGGTATTGCAAATGGACATGAAATGTTTGGAATTCAAGATGGTTATAGAGGACTGCTTGAAGATAGATTTTTTCCAATAAACGGCAAAGATGTTTCTGGTATGTTATCAACTGGCGGCACGATACTTGGCACCTCAAGAGTACCTGAATTCAAAGAAATTCCAGTTCAAAAAGTAGCGATTGATAATCTGCAAAGCCATGGTATTGACGCGCTCATTATTATTGGCGGCGACGGATCATATCGTGGTGCGCTTGCACTCCATGAATTAGATTTTCAAACGCTTGCCATTCCTGGCACCATTGATAATGATGTTTACGGTACAGATTACACTATTGGATTTCATACAGCAGTCAATACGATTGTTGAAGCCATCGATAAATTAAGAGATACCTCATCTTCACATCGTCGTTGTTCAATCATCGAAGTGATGGGTAGAACTTCTGGTGACTTAGCATTATACGCAGGAATTTGTGGTGGCGCAGAATTCATCATTACCCCAGAAAACCCAATCAATAAAGACAAGTTAATTAATACATTGAAAAAACATAACGAAGAAGGCAGACGTCATGCCATCATTGTTGTCACAGAACAACAGTTTGATGTGCATAAGCTTGCTGCAGAAATTACCATTAAAAGTGGATTTTCTTCACGGGCAACCGTACTTGGTTATATTCAACGAGGCGGCATACCGGTTCCAGCTGATAGAATCCTTGCATCACGTATGGGTTCATATGCAGTTGAGGCAGTGATGGAAGGCATTAGTGGACATTGCATTGGTATTAAGGATGACAAATTAGTTACTTCGCCATTATCAGAAATCGTTGATCATCCAAAAGAACGTGCTGAGCTTTATGATTTAGTAAGAAAAATTAGATAATATAAAAAGAGATAAAAGAAAGGTATTTTAAAATGAGAAAGACAAAAATTATATGTACATTAGGACCAGTATCCGAAAACAAAGAAGTGATGACATCACTGGTTAAAGCCGGCATGAACGTTGCCAGATTCAACTTTTCACATGGTGATTATGAAGAACATGGAAAAAGACTTGCAACTGTCAGAGAAATCAATGAAGAATTAGATACGCATGTTGCATGCTTACTTGATACCAAAGGACCAGAAATCAGAACCCATGAATTTGACGGTAAAGTTGAAATCGTTAAAAACAGCGAAGTCAGAGTTGGTTTCACACCAGTTTTAGGTAATGCCAGCAAGTTTTCAGTTTCATATCCTGGATTGTTTGACGATATGAAAGTTGGAGAATTCATTACTGTTGATGATGGTTACTTAACTTTAGAAGTGACTGGCAAAGACGAAAAAACTCGTGAATTAATCACAAAAGCAAAAAACACACACACTGTCAAATCAAGACGTGGTATCAATGTTCCTAATGTTGTATTAAATATGCCTTTTATCTCAGAAAAAGATGCATCAGACATTAAGTTTGCTGCAACAATGGGCTATGATTTTGTGGCAGCGTCATTTGTTAGACGTGCCGCGGACGTTTTAGACGTTCGTGCAATCTTAGACTCAAATGGCGGGGATGCCATCCAAATCATTGCCAAAATCGAAAACCAAGAAGGCGTTGACAATTTAGATGAAATCATTGAAGTTGTTGATGGGATCATGGTTGCTCGTGGTGATTTAGGTATTGAAGTTGCTGGTGAACTAGTTCCGCTTTATCAAACAGAAATGATTGACAAATGTTTACAAGCAGGTAAAGTTGTTATTGTTGCAACTCAAATGCTTGAATCCATGCAAAAAAATCCAAGACCAACCAGAGCAGAAGTATCTGACGTATTTAATGCTGTTAGAGAAGGAACATCTGCAACGATGTTATCTGGCGAATCAGCAGCTGGTGACTATCCGTTCGAATCCGTAACAATGATGTCAAAAATCAATGTTAAAGCTGAATCTGTAGTTGACTATGAAATATTCATTGATGGTTTCTATCAAGGCGACTCCAATGAGGAAGCACTTGCGCAATCAGCAGCAAAACTTGTCCTAGAATACGAAATAAACGCAATTTTAGCCGAAGGAAAAGAAGTTGCCAAAGCACTTTCTAATTTCCATCCAGCAGCCCCAATTGTGGCAATCGTCAAAAATGCTGATGAAGCAAGAAGTCTGGCAATCAACTTTGGTGTTTATCCAGTATTATCCAAAGAAGAAGCTGAAGTCGTTGTTGGGACACTTGGTTTAGAGTCTGATGAATTTGTTTTAGAAGTAACTAAGAATTCAACCAGATTATTACAAGTTAAATAGTTTTTAGAAAGCTATACTAGGGTTTGTGCCCTAGTATTTTTCTTTTAACGACAGATAATAGCAAAATATATGAATATCATATATAATATAAATTAACACATCGGAATAGGGGTACAATTCTTTGAACAGATTTAAGGCAATGTGGCGTGGCTCATTAATCAGATATTTTGAATACGGACTAGATATATTTGTCATGATATTTAGTTTATTTACCGCTATTCAAATTCATCATGGCTTTAACTATCATTACTTCTTTGGCTGGGATCATATTATTGGCATGTACTGGTATTTTTATTGGGACTTTGCTTTAATCTACTTATTAACTACTGCCATGATGTTTAAGGTATATCATACGACACTGGTTAACAATTCATATAGAAATGCTGTTATTAATACATTCCTTTCAATTATCTTTATGAATGCACCGTTAGTCATTTATAATTTTATTCGCTTTGATAACTTCATCTTTCAAAATCCTTGGTGGATCATTGCTGTTGTTGGTATTGAAGTATTTACTTACTTTGTTTATAAATACATGTTTTACAGATTGCTTGCAAAACATGATAAACAATACACCATCATCATTGGTGAAAAAACTGAAGTGGAAGAACTTGCTAAAAAGTTTTTACTAACTAAAGATCGTCATCGTATGATTAAGTATTTATTCTATGTCGCTGAAGGACATGTGGTTGATGAAAAGGTTTATAAATTAATTGATCAAGTTGATACGGTTTACATTACTGAAAACTTAGATGATAAATCAAAAGAAATGATTGTGGATTACGCATCATTTACGAGTTACAAAGAAGTGCATGTTGTACCAAAGAAATATGACATATTACTGCTTGAATCAAAATTTGATACTGTTGATGACACGATGGTTTTACGTAGTACCAATATGCATCTTTCATTCGAGATGCGCTTCATTAAACGCTTTATTGATTTAGTCGTTTCAATCATTGGGTTGATTGTTTTTGCAATTCCAATGCTATTTGTTGCATTAATTGTTAAAATACAAGATGGTGGACCAGTATTTTACAAGCAAGAGCGATTCAAAAGAAATAATGAACCATTTTCTATTTTGAAGTTTAGATCGATGCGACATAATCAAACCAAAGAACAGGAACAAGTGCTGGCAACTGCTGATGATGAAAGAATTACAAAATTCGGTCGCTTCATTAGAGCAACCAGACTTGATGAACTGCCACAGTTAATCAATGTCTTTAAAGGTGAAATGAGTTTGGTTGGACCAAGACCATTCATGAAAAGTGTTGTTGATGAGGCGACCAATAAGAACCCAAACTTTAGATATAGAAGCAATGTGAAACCCGGTATTACTGGATTATCGCACGTTTACGGCAGATATGATACAACACCGGAAGAACGCTTGCGTTATGATTTGCTATACGTTAGAAAATGTAGTCTATGGCTAGATATTAAAATCATGTTTTTAACAATTATTATTGTATTTAACAAAGAAGCCGGATTAGGTAGAAACCGTGTATTGAAATTTATGGAGCTGTTGACACTAAGTCATAAGAAACTCATACCTGTAGATTATAAGTATCATGAAGTTTTTGAAATTGTAGGCAATAACAGTTAACTATTGATACCATTTAGGAGAAGAGAGTAAATGAGACAATATAATTTAAAATCATTTTTACAAGTATATAAATATGTATTCTTTGATGCAATATCCATTATACTTAGTTACTTATTTTCTATATGGATGTTTAATTTTACAGGCATTGAACATGATTATGAAGGCATCGTCATTGCCTTGTTAATTATCGTGCCGAGTAAATTGATAATTTATGCTATTGTCGGTATTTATCGAATTCTCACGAGACATACTGGATTTGAGGATATTATTAGAATTGTTGGTGTTGTTATTTTAACAAATGTGATTATATTGTTCTATATATTTTTAACGCAATCATCCTTTATGTTTGAATCAGCCTTTGTCTTTATTACATTGATTGAAATCACTGGACTGATTTTCCCTAGAGTGTTAAGAAGAATTTCCAGATTAATAGCATATCAAATGAAGTGGTTAAATACAATCGGTGTCAGAACATTAATCATCGGTGCCGGTTCCGCCGGAGAACTGGTTGTTAAAGAAATTTATAAGAATAAGGATTTAAACAACATACCAACGGTTTTTGTTGACGATGATAATGAAAAAATCGGCAGAAAACTGATGGGTGTTGACATTGTAGGCACACTTGATGATATTGAAGGCGTTATTAAAAAATACCATATTGAAGAAGTCATATTTGCGATTAAGGATTTACCTAGAGAAAGATTCAATGATTTAGTCAACAAACTGATGCACATGCATATCAAGGCGAAAAGATTGAATGTATTAGACATCGTCAATGAAAAATCAATGGCTCAACTTGTTGACATTAAAGTAGAAGATCTCCTTAATAGAG
Source organism: uncultured Acholeplasma sp. (assembly GCA_964543675.1). Taxonomy (GTDB): domain Bacteria; phylum Bacillota_I; class Bacilli_A; order Acholeplasmatales; family Acholeplasmataceae; genus Acholeplasma. The sequence goes on from CAZIZJ010000014.1 coordinate 12,180, forward strand.
ACATCATTGTGTTAGACAATGAAGGTATCAATGCTTTCATTAAAGATGAAATTGTACTGGTTACTGGCGGTGGCGGTTCAATTGGTAGTGAGCTTTGCAGACAAATGTATGAGCTTGCACCTAAAAAGTTAATCATCTTTGATATTTATGAAAATAATGCATACGATATTCAAATGGAGTTATTAAGAAAAGCGCATAAATCATCGAACAATAAATATCCAGAATTAGTTGTGAGAATTGGCAGTGTTTATAATAAAGTCAGACTTGAAGAGATTTTCAAAGAATTCAAACCGACCATTGTTTTTCATGCAGCTGCCTATAAACATGTACCGCTGATGGAAGATAGTGCAGTAGAAGCAGTTAGAACCAATGTGATTGGAACATACCATGCAGCATCGCTTTCCAATCGATATGGTGTCAAGAAGTTTGTCTTAGTGTCTAGTGATAAAGCAGTTAGATCAACAAATATCATGGGGGCAACCAAAAGATTTGCAGAACTGATTATCAAGGAACAGCAGGAAAATAGTAAAACAGTATTTTCAGCAGTTAGATTCGGTAATGTTTTAGGTTCTAACGGCAGTGTCATTCCGTTATTTAAAAAACAAATCGCCGATGGCGGTCCAGTAACCGTAACCGATAAAGAGATTACCAGATACTTTATGACCATTCCTGAATCCGTTGGATTAATTCTGCAGTGCGGTGTCTATGCGAAGCGTGGCGAGTTGTTTGTCCTTGATATGGGAGAACCAGTCAAGATTTATGATTTAGCAAAGAAAATGATTAGACTTGCTGGATATAAACCGGATGATGAAATCAAAATTGAGTTTATCGGATTAAGACCAGGTGAAAAGCTTTATGAAGAATTATTGGTCGATTTAAGCAATCCAGACTTTCATCATACGGACAATAAAAGCATTTTCAGAGAAAACGAAAAAAATGGCGCATTTGATCATCAGCAGTTTAACCAGCTGTTGAATCAATTGGAATCATTGACAAACGATCAGGTCAAAGCATTCGTTTCAAACATTGTAACATCGTATAGTTATCAAAACGATATAAAATAATCCAGGTTGCTCTGGATTTTTTTTGATATGTATATCTGTAAGATATCCTTAATTTACAATGTCTTGGTTGAGATGCTATCATTGAAAGCGTTTTTAGATAAAAAAGTTAACACATTGTTTGACATAAAGCGGTATTTATAATACAATTTAGCACATAAATATAGGAGGGATAACAGTGGCTAAGTTTAAAAAGGAAGATATTTTAAAGAGTATCAAAGAAAATGATGTTAAACACATCAGATTAATGTTTACAGACATGTTAGGTGTCGTTAAAAATGTTGAAGTACCGGTTTCTAAAATAGAGAAAGTCTTAAACAATGAACAGATGTTTGATGGTTCTTCTATTGAAGGATTTGTTAGAATCCAAGAAGCAGATATGTATTTATACCCTGATTTAAACACCTGGTTAATTCTTTCTTGGGAAAAATTAAAAGAAGGATCTGTTGCTAGATTGATTTGCGATGTCCATCGTCCAGATGGTACACCATTTGTTGGTGACCCTAGATACCTTTTAAAGAAACAATTAAAAGAAATGGAAAAACTGAATTTCTCAAAATTCAACGTTGGTGTTGAACCAGAATTCTTCTTATTCAAGTTAAAAGAAAATGGGGCAATCGGGTTAGATTTTACGGATGAAGGTGGTTACTTTGATTTAGCGCCAGTTGACTCCAGTGAAGATGTTAGAAGAGATATTTCGCTTGAACTTCAAAAATTAGGATTTGTTATTGAAGCATCACATCATGAGGTTGCATACAGCCAGCATGAAATCAACTTCCAGTTTGAAAATGCACTTGAAGCATGTGACAATATTCAAACCTTTAAATTGGTTGTTAAAAATGTTGCCAGACGTCATGGCTTCCATGCAACATTTATGCCAAAACCAGTAGCTGACATCAATGGCTCTGGTATGCATACAAATACATCACTTGCAGATTTAGACGGCAATAATGTATTTTATGATCCAAGCACTAAAAACAAGTTAAGTCAGACAGCACATCATTTCATTGGTGGCATCCTGACTCATGCAAGAAGTTTCTGTTTGATTACCAATCCAACCGTTAACTCATATAAAAGATTAGTGCCAGGATACGAAGCACCTTGCTATGTATCCTGGAGTGAAGCCAACCGTTCAACAATGATTAGAATTCCAGCAACACGTGGCAGATCAACTAGAGTTGAGGTAAGAAGCGTTGACCCAACAGCTAATCCGTATCTTGCAATGGCAGCATTACTTGCATCAGGTCTAGATGGCATTAAGAACAATTTAGAAGTAAAACCAGTTGAAAAGAATCTCTTTGCATTAGATGAAGCTGGAAGAACGGCACTCGGTGTGCATAATTTACCAGCTAACCTAAAAGAAGCGATTGACGCATTTAGTGAGTCAGCATTCATCAAGGATGTCATTGGAACACACTTGACAGAAAAACTGATTGATGCGAAAAATAAAGAGTGGGATAGTTTTAGAACATATGTCTCACCTTGGGAAATAGAAAATTACATCAAGAAATACTAAAACGACAAAGGTACCACTCAATCAAGGTGGTACCTTTTAAATTCTATTTTAGAATTAAAAACGAAGCGATTAAAGTATAATTATAATAGGTAATCAAATATACTAGGAAAAGCACATGGATAATAGGGATATTGTATTTAAGTTAATACAAAACGCTTTTAAAAACGAAATACTTTATTTCGAATCTAATGATGAAAAAGAACTGTCTAAGATGATTTACGAAAACGGTTTAATTGGACTCGTTTTTCATGTGATAGACAAGAATAGTTTTAAAGAGAAAGCACACTATCAAAAATTGAAGCAGGTTTTTGATTTTTTTGTATCTAAAGACATTCAGCAACAATTCATTATTGATCAACTCAAAGCATTGTTTAATGAACATAAAATTAAACATATCTTTTTAAAAGGTGTGCATCTGAAAAAATTGTATCCTGAAGTTTACATGCGGGGTATGGGTGATATTGACATATTGGTACCAAAGACCGAGTTTAGTGATGCTCTTCAATTACTCTATGGATTAGATTTTAAATTGATTGGTACTACTGTTAATCATCATGAACTTGAAACACCTGATAAGAATACTATAGAACTCCATCAAAGTATTGTATCAATTGCAGAATATGACAGTTCTGATTTTTTGAGTAAAGTATGGCAACATGTAAAAATTGAAAATAATGAACTTAGTTTGGAGCTTGAATTTGAATATGCATATTTGCTGTCGCATCTAGCAAGACATCTTAAAACATCAGGAAATGGAATTCGTAGTTTTTTAGATATTTGGATATTCTCAAATGCATATGATAAAGTCATGGACATGAAAAAAGTAGAGATTTTTTTAGAGGATAGTAAATTAATAGAGTTTAATAACAAAGTAAAAAAAATCAATGACATCTTTTTAGGTAACACAAAGAGCAGCGATGAAGATTATGATGCAATTACTTACATCATCAAATCCGGGATACATGGAAAAGGAACTGAGCATGACTCATATATTCCTAGAAGAGCATATGAATCTTCTGTAAAAAAGAAAAGCAAACTCAAATATTTCTTTGGAGAGATTTTCCCAAATAAAGAAAGAATTCAAGAGGCATATCCGTATTTAAAAAAACATCCGTGGTTGCTGCCGTGGGCATGG